>CAMFKC010000247.1 GCA_945956975.1 uncultured Methylocystaceae bacterium
TATAAGAGACAGGGTGAGCTCCTTGAGCGCGGTTTCGAGCAGCGGGTTTTCCTTGTAGTAGCCCGACGCCTTCACCTTCTCGTAGGCCGCCTTGGTGATCGGCAGGTAGCCCGACTTCACGTGCAGCTCGACCTGGCGGTCGGTCTCGGAGAGGAAGGCGAGGAACTTCGCGACGCCCTTGTACTCGGCTGCGCTCTTGCCGCCCATCACCCACAGCGAGGCGCCGCCGATGATCGAATTCTGCGGCGCGCCCTTCACATCGGGGTAGTAGGGCATGGGCGCGTTCGTGTAGGCGAATTTCGCATTGGCCTTCACGTTGCCGTAGAAGGCCGACGAGGTCAGGAAGATCGGGCATTCGCCCGAAGTGAAGCGCCCCTCGCCGCTGTTGGTGCGGCCGGAGTAGTCGTAGGTCTTGTCCTTCTGCAACTCGGCGAGCGTCGCCAGATGCTTTACATGCAGCGAAGAGTTGAACTTGAGCTGCGTATCGAAGCCGTCGAGACCGTTGGCCTTGGTGCCGATCGGCACGTTATGCCAGGCCGAGAACTGCTCGATGATCGCCCAGGGCGCCCAGGCGTTCGAGAGGCCGCAGGTCGGCGACGTCGCGTGCAGCTTCTTGGCGGCCTCGAACACTTCCGGCCAGGTCTTGAGCTTGTCCGGATCGACGCCGCCCTTGGCGAGCGCGTCCTTGTTCAGCCACATCACCATCGACGAGGAATTGAACGGGAAGGACAGCATCTCGCCCTTCAGCGTCGAATAATAGCCGGTGATGGTCGGCAGATAGGCCTTGGGGTCGAACTTCTCGCCGGATTCCGCCATGAGCTGATAGACCGGCTTCACCGCGCCCTTGGCGGCCATCATCGTGGCGGTGCCGACTTCGAACACCTGCATGATGTGCGGCGCCTGGCCGGCGCGGAACGCCGCGATGCCGGCGTTCATCGTGTCGGCGTAGCCGCCCTTGTAGACCGGAGTGACCTTGTAGTCGGTCTGCGATGCGTTGAAATCGTTGGCGAGCTTGACGATCAGATCGTTGTTGGCGCCGGTCATGGCGTGCCACCACTGGATGTCGGTGGCGGCATAGGCAGGCAGGCTCGCGCTGGCGAACAGCGCGGCGGCGAATGCAATACGTTTCATGTCGAACTCCCTAACGTCGCATGGCGCGGCTTCTATCGACCGCACTCTTCAGGTCCGTGACATATTCATGACGAAGGCGTGACGCTCCCGCAAGGGCGTCGCGCCTTTTGCGCCTCAGGCCGCGCGAATGAGATCGGCGGCCTTTTCGCCGATCATGATGGACGGCGCATTGGTGTTGCCGCCGACGAGCGTCGGCATGATCGAGGCGTCGACCACGCGCAGGCCCTCGATCCCGTGCACGCGCAATTGCGCGTCGACGACGGCGGTCGCGGGGTCCGGCCCCATCATGCAGGTGCCGACGGGGTGGTAGACCGTGTCGACGCGCTTGCGCAGGAAATCGCGAATCTGGTCGTCTGTCTCGACGCCCTCGGTGAAGAAGTCGCTGGTGCGGATCGCCTTCATCGACGGCGCGTCCATGATGCGGCGGGTCAGCTTGAACGCAGCGACCATCGTCTCGAGATCCTCGATCTCGCCGAGGAAGTTCGGGTCGATCAACGGCGCAGCGAAAGGATCGGCGCTGGCGAGTTTTACGCTGCCGCGCGCCTTCGGCCGCAACAGACAGACATGGCAGGAGAAGCCATGGCCCAGATGACGCTTGCGCGCGTGATCGTCGACGAGGCCTACGATGAAGTGCAACTGGACGTCGGGAATTTCGAGATCGGGCCGGGTCTTGAGGAAGCCGCCGGCTTCCGCAAAATTCGTGGACACCATGCCTTTGCGCTCGCCTCGGTAGCGCTTGATCTCGCCGAGCAGCTTGGCGATGCCCTTGAAGGAATAGCCGAGCGCGTCGAGCGAATTGGTCTTGTAGCCGAAGGCGAAGTCGGGATGGTCCTGCAGGTTGAGGCCGACGCCCGGTAGATCGTGGATGGGCGTCACGCCTGCCTTCTGCAGACCGGCGGCATTGCCGATCCCAGAGAGCATCAGCAGTTGCGGGCTGCCGAAGGCGCCGCCGGCCACGATCACCTCGCGGCGCGCGCGCACGGTCTTCTTCTGGTCGCCGACCTGGAATTCGGCGCCGATGGCGCGCTTGCCGTCGAACAGGATGCGGACCACCTGCGCGCCCGTCTGCACGAACAGGTTGGGGCGCTTGCCGATATGGGGATGGATGTAGGCGCGCGCCGCGCTGCAGCGCTCGCCGTTGATCTGCGTGACCTGATACGTCCCGCAGCCCTCCTGCTTCGCGCCGTTGAAGTCCGACGTCATCGGCATCTGCACTTCGCGCGCCGCGTCCAGAAACGTTTCCTGCAGCGGATTGCCGGTACGCAGTTCCGCGACGTTCAGCGGACCGCCCTTGCCGTGGAATTCGTCGGACAGGCTCTCGTTGTTCTCAGCCCTGCGGAAGTAGGGCAGCACGTCGTCGTAGGACCAGCCGGGATTGCCGAGCGAAGCCCAGTGATCGTAGTCCCAGCGGTGGCCGCGGATGTAGACCATGGCGTTGATGCCGGAGGAGCCGCCGAGCGTCTTGCCGCGCGGCTGGTAGCCGATGCGGCCGCCGAGGCCCTTTTGCGGCACGGTGTCGTAGGCCCAGTTGCGGATCTTGCCGGGCACCATGATCGCGCCGGCCAGCGGCGTCCACACCATCCAGTGCTTGCCGTCGTCGCCGGCCTCGAACAGCGCGACGCTGGTCTTCGGGTCCTCGCTCAACCGGCCAGCGACCGCGCAACCGCCCGATCCACCGCCGAGAACGACAAAGTCAAACTCCTCCACGACCTGCCTCCCTTTTGTTGTTTAGGCGTAAACTATACAAAACGAGGGGTTTGGCGAGTTGAATTTGAAGGCTGTCATCGACCTTTCATGCGCGCAGCGGATCGCCGCAGGACCTCGTTGATCCGGCCCTGCCAGCCCGGCCCCGTACCACGGAAGGCGTCGAGGACATCCGGGTCGAGCCGGATCGTCGTCGAAACCTTGGGGCGGGCCGAACGAGGCCGCCCGCGCCGCACCGGAGCCGCGTCGAATTTTTCGCGCCATTCCGGCGCGGCGAGGTCCGGGGCGTCCTCATCGAAACCTGGGCTGGTAGACCGCTTGTTCGCGCTCATTTGCTTTCCTCATGGAGATGATGCGGCGTCGGGCGCCGCGGGCAGTCCAGACCAGAACCACCATGCGCGCGTCGAGAAAGCCGATCGAAATGTAACGCAATTCGCCGTAATCCTGACGATCGTCGGGCACGGTCAGCGTCGGCCCATCGAACACGTCGTCCGCTCGCGCCATATCGAGCCCACGCTGCTCCAGCGTGGTCGCGCGTTTGGCGGGATCGAACTCGACCGGCATCTATTTTTTGTTACTACATTAAATCTCTTCTCCAGACAAGCTTCGACGCGCGCGCCGGCGCCGTTTGCCAATCGCCTCGGCGCCCGGCAGGATCGCGACAACCAAAACGGAGACGCCCGATGACGCCCATGGTGATGACGCTGATCGGCGACGACAGGCCCGGCATCGTCAATTCCGCCTCGGCCGCCGTCGCCGCGCACGGCGGCACATGGCTGGAGAGCCGGCTGGCGCGGCTGGCCGGCAAGTTCGCCGGCATCGTGCTGATCGAGGCGCCGGACGAGCAGAGCGAAGCTCTCAGCGATGCGCTGCGCGCGCTTGAAAGCGCGGGGCTCAAGATCACGGTCGAGCGCGGCGCCGCGCAAGCCGCGCCCTCGGCGCACGAACGCCACATCGACATCGAGATCGTCGGCAACGAGCGGCCGGGCATCGTGCGCGACCTGACGCAGGCGCTGAAGGGTCTCGGCGCGAACATCGAGGAATTCTCCAGCGGCGTCGAGAGCGCCGCCTTCACCGGCGGCGAATTGTTCCGCGCCAACATCCGCGTCGGGCTGCCGGATGCGCTGTCCCTGGGCGACTTGAAGCGCACGCTCGAGCGGCTGGCCGGCGAAATCATGGTCGACCTGACGCTTGGCGATCACTAGCGCGGCGTTCAAACACTTAACCGGCCCTTAATCCGCCTTCGTTACTGCTCATCAACGCCGTCTCGATAGGGCGCAGGACGGATATGTGGGGCATAGGCGGACGCAAGAACAAGCCGGGGCGCGGCGAACGTCGGGAGCCCGGCTTCGACGATCCGCGCGGCGGTGCGTTGCGCGCCGAGCCGGACGACAGGGTCGCGGGCGGGCGCAAGGGCAAACGGCCCGCTGACGGCCGCCGCGAACCGCGCCTGAGCACGGACGGCGACCTGCGCGCCGATCCGCGGGAGTTAGCCGTGGGCCGCAAGAAGAGCGACGGAGACAGCGGCGGACGGGGCAAACCCCGGCGCAAGCGTCGCTCGCGCTCCATCGTCGCGCAATTCGTCTACTGGATCTTGGTGCTGGGCGTCTGGGGCGCAATCGGAACCGCCGGCATTGTCGCCTATTACGCGGCGCAACTGCCGCCGATCGACCAGCTTGCCGTGCCCAAGCGGCCGCCGAACATCGCCATTCTGGGCATCGACGGCGAAGTGCTCGCCAATCGCGGCGATACGGGTGGACCGGCGATCCGCCTTGCCGAACTGCCGCCCTACCTGCCCAAGGCCTTCATCGCCATCGAGGACAGGCGCTTCTACTCGCACTGGGGCGTCGACCCCATGGGCATCGCGCGCGCCGTCGTCTCCAACGTCACCCGGCGCGGCGGCGGCATGCAGGGCGGCTCGACGCTCACGCAGCAGCTCGCCAAGAACCTGTTCCTCACGCAGGAGCGCACGTTCAGCCGCAAGATCCAGGAAGCGATCCTCGCGCTGTGGCTGGAGCGGCGCTACTCGAAGGACCAGATCCTCGAGCTCTATCTGAAC
>CAMFKC010000248.1 GCA_945956975.1 uncultured Methylocystaceae bacterium
CAGGTTCTTGATCTTCACGAGCAAATCTCCATCGGCCGGATCGGGGCTCCGGCGCGGTCGCAGCATACACGGAGAGAATTCTGGCGAAAGTCTGGCGTCAGGCGGCCGGAAGCCGCAAAACGGCCCTGAGCCCGCCCAGGGGGCTTTCCTCAAGCGTCAGCGCGCCGCCGTAAGCGGCCGAAAGGTCCGCGACGATGGACAGGCCGAGGCCCGAACCGGGCTTTGTTTCGTCGAGCCGGCGTCCCCGGCGGATCGCCTCCTCGCGCATGTCCGGCGGCAGGCCCGGTCCGTCGTCGTCGATGGCGACGACGAGGCGCGAGCGGCCCGCGGCGGCGGGTTCGAGCGCCAAAGACAGTTCGACCTCCGAATTCGCCCATTTGCAGGCATTGTCGAGCAGATTGCCGACGAGATCGTCGAAATCCTGGCGTTCCCCGAGAAAACGGAGGTCGGGAAAGGCTTCAGGAAAGGCGATGCGCCTGTCCCGGTAGATCTTGCGGAAGGTGCGGGCGAGCGCGTCGAGCGCTGGCCCGACCTCCGTCGTGGAACCGATGGCGCCCGCTCGGGCCGCCGCTCGGGCGCGGTCCAGATAGAAGGAGACCTGATCCCGCATGACAGCCGCCTGTTCGCGCACCTTGCCGGCCAGCAGATCGGCGGAATCCCCGGCCTCGTTGATCAGAACACTGAGGGGAGTCTTGAGCGCGTGGGCAAGATTGCCGACCTGGGTGCGGGCGCGCTCGACCACCTCGCGGTTGGCCGACACCAGCAGATTGAGTTCGTCGGCGAGCGGCGCGATCTCGGTCGGGTAGTCGCCCTCGATCCGGTCCGCCGCCCCGCGGCGAATGTCGGCTACCGCCGATTCGAGATCGCGCAGCGGCCGCAAGCCGAACCGGACCTGGAAGGCGGTGGTCGCGAGAAGTCCCGCCGCCAGCAGCGTGAAGGCAATGCTCAGCGCGACCTCGAAACGACGGATCTGCGCGTCCAGCGCTTCGGTCGTGGCGGCCACCTGAACAAGATACAGGCCGGCGTCGCCGACGGAGATCTGGCGCTCGACGATGCGGAGGTTACGCCCATCGGGCCCGGCGCCGTAGCCTGCGCGCGCGCCGCCGATGTCGGCGGGAACGCCGGTTTCGGCGAGTTTTGGCAGGCGGGCGGCGAACAGCGAGCGCGAAGCGCGGATCTGCGGCTTTTCGCTGTCGAGCCGCGTGATCTGCCAGTACCAGCCGGACTGAACCAGATCGAACTGGGGATCGCCGAGTTCGCCGGCGTCGGCGCGCTGGTCCTCGCCCGAACTCGCGACATCCGCGACGAGCGCGCGCAGGTAGACGTTGAGGCGTTCGTCGAAACTCGCTTCGGACGTCCGGCGATAATAGGCGCTGAGCAAGATGCCCGCGACCCCGAGAATGACGACGATCCAGGCGGCGGCCGCGAAGAACAGTCGGCGGGCGATCGACTTCTGCGCGACGAGCGGCCCCTGCATCAGCGCGGACTGGGCCGCGCCGCGCCGGCTTGCTCTTCGGGCGGCGCGACGAGATAGCCGAGGCCCCGAACGGTCTGGATGATTTCGGCGCCGAGCTTCTTGCGCAGGCGGCCGACGAAGACCTCGACCGTGTTCGAATCCCGATCGAAATCCTGATCGTAGAGATGCTCCACGATCTCGGTGCGCGAAACGACGCGGCCGGTGTGGTGCATGAGATAGGCGAGCAGCCGGTACTCGTGCGACGTGAGCTTGACCGCGGCGCCGTTAACGTGAACCCGTCCCGCCTTGGTGTCGAGCCTGACCGGCCCGCAGACGAGTTCCGCGCTGGCGTGGCCAGTGGCGCGGCGCGTAAGCGCCCGCAGGCGGGCCAGCACTTCCTCCAAATGGAAGGGCTTCGTCACGTAGTCGTCGGCGCCGGCGTCGAACCCGCGCACCTTTTCGCTCCAGCCGTCGCGCGCGGTCAGGATCAGCACCGGCATGTCGCGCCCGGCCTTGCGCCACGCTTCGAGCACCGCGACGCCGTCGATCTTCGGCAGCCCGATGTCCAGCACGACGGCGTCGTAGGGTTCGTTCTCGCCGAGAAACTGGCCTTCCTCGCCATCGAAGGCGCGATCGACCGCGTAACCCGCCTGGCCGAGGGCCTGCACGAGTTGGCGATTGAGATCCTTGTCGTCCTCGACGACCAGCAGCCTCACGCGGGCCCCCTGTCTAGTGGCGCTTCTGTTCGGCCGTGAGTCGGCCGGAACGTGCGTCGATACGGCTATGTATCAGCCGGCCGTCGCGACGCAAAAGGTCGACTTCGTAGACGAAGGCGTCGCCGTGGCGACAGAGCTTGACTGCGATCGGCTCAGCGCGTTGCTCGGCCGCCTGTGCGCGCAGGATGGCGAAGGGATCTGCGAGCCCGTTGGCGAGGATCTTTTCACGTGTTTCGGGAGCGTTGAAACAGGCGCGCTCGGGCACTGGACGGCTGACGTCGTCGGCCACGGCCTTGCCTGCGACGGCTAGGGCGAGTGCGATGAGCGGGAGGCCGAGGAAGCGCATCGTTTCAGTTTTCCCCTGCCCGGATGAACGGCTCCTGAATGGCGATCGTGGCGCAATGTCGTCTTATCGACAATCATCTGGCCGAGGAGGCGCCGCCAAGCGCTTCACAGATCGCGGCGGAGACGGCGCGCACCTTGCCGGTGCGGTCGACAGCCGCCTCTCCTGTTTCGACGAGCCGGGCGATCTGTTCGGACAGGGCGGCGCCGGGAACGACCAGCCCGCAATCGATGGCGGCGGCCGCCGCCTTCAGATTGGCGGCGGCCTTCTGCGTCTTGTCGGACGCAAGCCAATCGACCGTTGTCCGCATCTGCGCGCAGCCGGCGAGCGCCAGCGCCAGCGTGAAAGCTGCAAGAATTTTCATGTCAGGCTCCTGTTGAAATGTTCTGACCGCCTTCGCCGCCGGCGGCCTTCGCCATCGGCACGCCGGCGGAATCGGCGGGGCGGACGGCGAGGGCGCGGGCGAGCGGCGCGAGGCTCAGCGCCAAGGCGGCGCCGGGCGTATGCAGGGCGGCGGCCAGTTTCAGTTCGGCAAGCGCGACATCGAGCGCCGCCTGCTTCCAGTCGCGCGCCTTGATCGCGGCGATAAAGCCAGGGCCGTCGTCGCGCAGAATGGCTGCCGCCGCATCGACCAGCGATCGGGCCGCCGGCGACAAACTCACTTCGGCGCTTCCACCGGCTCGGGCTTTCCCACGGGCGTGGTAGTCGCAAACCGCATCAGAATGGCGACGAGGCCGGAGACGAAGAAGGCGCCGGTCGGACCGACGACCGCGGCCCAGTCGATGGCGCCGAGATATTGCAGGGCGGCCGGTCCGATGGCCAGAACGAGGCCGACGACGATGGTGCGATAGCCCTTCATGAACGTTGCTCCTTGCTGATATGCGGGATCCGCGACGGGCGCAGCGAAAGGCTGCGCCGTGTCGACAAGTTTCGACGGCGCGCCCGCCGTGGCCTCGCTGGATGCGCGTTCCCCGGGCAGGCGGCCGGTGAGGAACCAGGCCCGCTCGCGCTTGCGACGCGCGACGAGGCCCGGCGCGACACGCCCGCCGGCCTTCGTCCAGTCGAGAAATTTTTCGGCGGCCTTCGCCTTGTCGCCCGCGAGATAGGCGCGCAGCAGTGAGGACGACCGGAAGGCGCCGAGCCCGATGTTGAAGGCGAGATCGACCAGCGCGTCGAACTCGCGCTGCAGGACTTCGCCCTTCGCCCTGGCGAGCGCATCGGCAACGCCTTTTTCGAACAGCGCGATGTCGCGCGACAGGATCTCGTCGGCCTCGGCCTGCGTGATCTTCATGCCGCTTGCGACGCGCGGCGGGCCTGCGCGCGAGGTGTGGCCATAGCCGATGGTCCATACGCCCACGCTGTCGCGATAAGCAGTCAGGCGCCTGCCCTCTGAGGGTTCGGTGATCTTGCGGCGGCAGGCCGCCGTCATGCGCATCGGCGCGGTCATGTTTTTCTCCGTTGCGGCGCGCACGACCACGTCCCGCGCGAGGCGCGGAACAAATCGCCGTGCGAAGACTGGTTTTCGGGAGTCAGAAGCGCGCGGCGAGCGCTGCCGCCTGCGGCGGACATTCGGGCCAATCGCCGCCCGAATCCGGCCCGCCTGCCGCGACGAAGCGCGCGCAGGCCGCACGCATCGCCTGCACCCAGGCGAGCGCCGCATCGAAGGCCGCCTTGTCGTCGGCGCCAGCCTGTCCGCTAGCGATCCATGCGGTCATGTTCATCTGGCAGTTCTGCGACGCCACGGCGTAGATGCGGCGCTGGCATTCATCCGCGATGCGCGGCGCGTCCTGCGCAGCGCGAAAGGCTGCGAGCCGCAGATCTCCATCGTCGACCTCGACCGAAATCCCGTCCTGCGCATTGGCGAAAACGCCGACGACGGCGCCGCTCGCGTTGCATTGCACATGGGCCATCAGTTCAGCCTCCCGCGCGCGTCGATCCAACCACGCGTGTAAATGTAGAGAGGGCGCGACGCATCCGCGCGAACGCGGATCTGCGCGGCGAGGTTTGTGTAGATGTCGTGCATGTGGGTCGACTGCACGTACGAGCCGTTGGCGGACCAGCCCGGCGCGCCGGAACTCGGCCCCAGGAACGGGGCGTAGCCTGCTTCGTCGCCATTGAAGATCATCAGAGAGCCCGAGGTCGTGCCCACATCGGCGATCGGCCGCACGCGGACGCCCGTCGGAACGCTCAGCGTGTAGAGCGCGCTCGTTACACCCATGCTCGCCGTCGCCACATCCGTGATCGACGCGGCGAAGCGGAACGTGTCCTCGATCTGGAGGAAGGGCAGGATTGCGGCGGCTCCATCCGTGCGGAAGGACCCGATCCGCCGCGCCGCCGTGTAGCCCGCGGGCAAAACCGGGGCGCCTGGAC
>CAMFKC010000249.1 GCA_945956975.1 uncultured Methylocystaceae bacterium
GAGTACGGCGGCGCGGCGACCTACGTCGCCGAACACGCCCCGCAGGGCCGCCGCGGATTCTACACCTCGTGGATCCAGACGACCGCGACGCTCGGCCTGTTCATGTCGCTGCTGGTGATCCTCTTCACCCGCACGATCATCGGCGAGAAGGACTTCGCCGACTGGGGCTGGCGCATTCCGTTCATCGTCTCGGTCGCGCTGCTCGGCATTTCCGTCTGGATCCGCATGCAGCTCAACGAGTCTCCCGCGTTCCAGCGCATGAAGGACGAAGGCACGCATTCCAAGGCGCCGCTGACCGAATCCTTCGGCAACTGGAACAACGCGAAGATCGCGCTGCTCGCGCTGTTCGGCCTCGTCGCCGGCCAGGGCGTGGTCTGGTACACGGGCCAGTTCTACGCGCTGTTCTTCCTGCAATCGATCCTGAAGGTCGACGGCTATACCGCCAACCTTCTGATCGCCTGGTCGCTCCTCCTCGGCACGATCTTCTTCGTCGTCTTCGGCGCCCTCTCGGATCGCATCGGCCGCAAGCCGATCATCCTGGCCGGCTGCATTCTGGCGGCGCTGACCTTCTTCCCGATCTTCAAGCAGATCACGACGCTGGCCAACCCGGCGCTCGAGAAGGCGATCGAGAACGTGAAGGTCACAGTCGTGTCCAACCCGAAGGAATGCGGCGACCTGTTCAACCCGGTCGGCACACGCGTATTTACCACGTCCTGCGACCGCGCCCGCGCCTTCCTCGCGCAGTCCTCGGTCAAGTATGCGACGCAGTATGACGCGGCGGCGACCGGCGTGACCGTGAAGGTCAACGACGCGGCCGTCCCGTTCGACGCGACCAAGTTCGCCGATTCCTCCAAGGCGCTGACCGGCGCCCTGCAGGGCGCGGGCTATCCGAAGGCGGGCGATCCGGGCATCGTGAAAATGTCGAACCCGTTCGACATCTTCCGCGGCCAGGTCGCAGGCATCATCGGCATGCTGTTCATCCTCGTGATCTACGTCACGATGGTCTACGGCCCGATGGCTGCAGCGCTGGTCGAACTCTTCCCGACCCGCATCCGCTACACCTCGATGTCGCTGCCCTACCACATCGGCAACGGCTGGTTCGGCGGCCTGCTGCCGGCCACCGCCTTCGCGATGGTGGCCCAGACCGGCGACATCTACTTCGGCCTCTGGTACCCGATCGTTTTCGCGGTCATGACTTTCGTGATCGGCATGATCTTCATTCCGGAGACGAAGGATCGCGACATCTACGCCGACGACGTCCGCCACTAACAGGCGAACCGCTGGTTACATCAGCCCCGCGAGAAATCGCGGGGCTTTTCTTTTGCCAGCTATGCTTCGAAAGTCATACGGCGCAGGCGTCGTGCAGCGGTCAGACTTGCGCTAGGTTCGCGCGCCCGGCGAGCGGGCGACGATATGATGCGAAGCCGCCCGATTGCAGGGTGGCCACGGGTGGAGCGAATGGAAGGTTCTGCGATGACTGCGGCTGGCGCGCCGGCCCGTTCCGGCGGCATGACGCGCGTCGAAAAGCGCGTGGTCTTCGCCGCATCGCTCGGCACCATCTTCGAATGGTACGATTTCTATCTCTACGGCGCGCTCGCCAGCATCATCGGCGACCAGTTCTTCGATCAGTTCCCGCGCACCACGCGCGAATTCTTCGCCCTGCTCGCCTTCGCTGCGGGCTTCGTCGTGCGTCCGCTCGGCGCCATCGTCTTCGGCCGCATCGGCGATCTCGTCGGCCGCAAATACACGTTCCTCATCGCCATCATGATCATGGCGATCTCCACCTTCATCGTCGGCCTGCTGCCGGGATCGCGCGTCATCGGCCTGTCGGCGCCGATCATCCTCATCGCGCTGCGCCTGTTGCAGGGCTTGGCGCTGGGCGGCGAATACGGCGGCGCGGCCACCTACATCGCGGAGCACGCGCCCAACGGCCGGCGCGGCTATTACACGTCGTGGCTGCAGACGACCGCGACGCTCGGGCTCCTCCTGTCGCTGCTGGTGATTCTCGCCACGCGCTCGCTCGTGGGCGAGCAGGATTTCGCCGACTACGCCTGGCGCTTTCCCTTCTTCGTCTCCTTCGCGCTGCTGACGCTGTCGCTGTGGATCCGCCTCAAGCTCTCCGAATCCCCGGCCTTCCAGCGCATGCAGGCGCGCGGCGCCGGCTCGCGCGCGCCGCTGACCGAGGCCTTCGGCCGCTGGAGCAACGCCAAGATCGCCCTGCTCGCCCTGTTCGGCCTGATCGCGGGCCAGGCCGTCGTCTGGTACACGGGCCAGTTCTACGCATTGTTCTTCCTGCAGGCGATCCTGCAGGTGGACGGCTTCACCTCCAGCGTCCTGCTCGCCTGGGCGCTCGCGGCGGGCGCAATCTTCTTCGTGTTCTTCGGCTGGCTGTCCGACCGGATCGGCCGCAAGCCGATCATCCTCGCCGGCTGTCTGCTGGCCGCGCTGGCCTACATGCCCGCCTTCCGGCAAATCTCGAGCCTCGCCAATCCCGCGCTCGACAAGGCGATCGACACCGTAAAGGTCTCGGTCGTCGCCGATCCCGCCCAGTGCGGCCCGCTGTTCAACCCGGTGGGCACGCGCGTCTTCAAGACCTCCTGCGATCTCGCACGCCAGTCGCTGGCGCAGGCCTCCGTGCGCTACATCATCGAGCCTGCGCCCGGCGCCGCGGCCACCATCGTCCGCGTCAACGGCAAGGATATGCCGTTCGACTCGAGCCGCCCCGCCGAAACCGGCGCAGCAATCCACGCGGCGCTGACCGCTGCCGGTTATCCGCGCGCCAACGATCCCGGCATCGTGCGGATGAATGGCCTCTTCGATATTTTCCGCGCGCAGACCGCCGGCCTCGTCGGCCTGCTCTTCGTGCTCGTGCTGTTCGTGACAATGGTCTACGGCCCGCTGGCGGCCGCGCTGGTGGAACTCTTCCCCACCCGCATCCGCTACACCTCGGTGTCGCTGCCCTACCACATCGGCAACGGCTGGTTCGGCGGCCTGCTGCCGGCGATCTCGTTCGCCATGGTCGCCCAGACCGGCGATATCTACTATGGGCTCTGGTACCCGATCGTCGTGGCCATCATGACCGCGGTCATCGGCATGATCTTCATCCCCGAGACGAAGAACCGCGACATCTATATCGGCGACGTCAGGCCGCGCTGACGACGGGCGTTCGGGTCGCGCCTTGCTTTTCGGCGCCAAATCGAAGATCAACGAGCGCCTGAAGGCCGTGCAAGCGGCCTGCGCCGGCGTAGCACAGCGGTAGTGCAGCGGTTTTGTAAACCGAAGGTCGGGAGTTCGATCCTCTCCGCCGGCACCATTTTCACATGCCTTCCATCATGCGGTACCCAACCCCGGGCTCCGTCTGGATCAGCGTGGGCTCGGCGGGGTTTTGCTCCAGCTTGGCGCGCAACTGGCCGATGAAGACGCGCAGATATTGCGTGTCCTCGACATGGGCGGGACCCCAGACATGCGCGAGCAACTGCCGGTGTGTCATCACCCGGCCTGCATTGCGCGCGAGCAGGACCAGCAGATCGAACTCCTTGGGCGTCAGCACGACCGGCGCATCGCCGCGGGTCACGCGATGCGCGGGAATGTCGATCGCCACCTCGCCGAGCCGCAGCACCGGCGTGTCGACGTCCGCGCCGCGCCGGGGACGCAGCGCCGCGCGCACGCGCGCGAGCAGTTCCGCGATGCCGAACGGCTTGGCGACGTAGTCGTTGGCGCCGAGATCGAGGGCGGCGATCTTCTCGGCCTCCTGCTCGCGCGCTGACAGGACGATGATCGGCGTGTCGCTGGTCTGGCGCGTCTGCATGATGATCGTCTTGCCGTCCATGTCGGGCAGGCCGAGGTCGAGCACGATGGCGTCCGGGCTGAAGGCCTCGATCTGGCGCAGCGCCTCGCGGCCGGACGCCGCCTGCGCCACGTCGTAGCCGCCGGCGACGAGCGCGGGCTTCAGGAAACGCTGGATCTGCGGCTCGTCGTCGACGATCAGAATACGCTTGCGGTCGGGCACGGGCGGTCAGGCCTCCTGCTTCACGGGTTCGACTTCGAGCCGGATGACGAAACGCGCGCCGCTGCGCCCGGCCTCCGGCGGCTCCAGCGCGATCGAGCCGCCGAGCGCCGAAACGACGCCGCGGCATATCGCAAGCCCCAGCCCCACGCCCGAGGCGGAGGTCGTGAAGAACTTGTCGAACACGCGCGCCCGGATGTCGGGTGCGACGCCCGGCCCCCGGTCTTCGACCGCGATGGCGCTCCGCGCGCCCTCGCGCCGCGCCGAGAGCAACACGGGGGCGCCGGCCGGCGAATGGCGCGCGGCATTGTCGATCAGGTTGAACAAGGCCTGTTCGAGCAGCGCCGCATCGGCGCGCACCGGCGGCAGGTCCGCGCCGCTCGCCACGTCCACCGCCTGCGCCGGGAAGGCGGTGCGGGCCCGCGCCGCCGCCGCCCGCATCACGTCGCCGACATCGATCCAGTCGGTCTTGACCGCGACGCCGGCTTCCAGCCGCGTCATGGCGAGCAGGTTGGCGACGAAGCGCGCAAGCCGGCCGGTCTCCTCCTCGATCGCGACCAGCAGATCGGCGCGCGCGTCCGCCGGCATGGCGTCGCCGAGTTCGCGCAGCGTGGTCACCGATCCCAGGATCGTCGCCAGCGGCGTCCGCAGGTCATGCGACAACGAGGAAAGCAGCGCCGAGCGCAATTGCTCCTGCTCGGCGGCGGCGCGCGCCGCCTGCGCTTCGCCTGCGAGCGCGACCCGCTCCAGCGCGGCCGCGCCCTGCTGCAGGATCGCTTCCGTCGCCTGTTCGCTCGTCCGGTCCTGCGGCGGGGCGTAGCCGGCCACGGTCACGACGTCAGCGGTCCGCCGCAGCGGCCGGAAG
>CAMFKC010000250.1 GCA_945956975.1 uncultured Methylocystaceae bacterium
CATCTCGCTGGCTTCATAGACATGGGCGAGTTGCAGCAGGCCGGAGTCCGGGCACCAGACGAGTTCGAGCGGGCCGACGGTCACGGGCACGGAGGCCGAGGCCGGGAATACGCCGGTCAGGGCCTGGTCGCCCAGCGACAGGACCGACAACAGGTTGGTGGAACCGCTAATCCGGCATTTTTCAATGCGCTTCGTCATTCAGGGAGAAACTCCGATCGGCAAGGCGACGATCCGGCCGACTTGGCGCTGCTCTGGTCAGCTTTGCGAGGTGCTTTTAAAGAGTAGCCGTCCCAAGTGTCAATTCGCGACATTTCCCGCCAATGCGAGCGATTGGCGGCTGTTGCGCCATCATGCGCTGAGGCGTCGGGCGACCATCTGGCCGCGCCGGTGCGTCGGCGCCTCGACCAGGGCGTGAATGGCGTAGGCGACCGCCACCGCCAGCACGATCGTGATGGCAATGGCCAGATCGGCGTTCACCTTCAGCCGCAGCAAGGCATGGAGCACGACGTAGCCGGCGACCCCGTGCACGACATAGAGCGGATAGGAAATGTCGCTCAGGAATTTCGTGATGCGCGTGCGGCGGAAAACGCCCTTGAAGGCCATGGAGACTGCGAAGACCGCCAAGCCGGCGAAATAAAAGCGCAGGTCCGCCGTGAACGGCATGTGGCCGACATATTGGGCGAGCGCAAACAGGGAGAAGCACAGCGCGATCGCTGCCGCCGCCTCGGCGAGCGTCAGCTTTGCGCGGCTGTAAAGGTTGAGCGCGACGCCGCAGAACATGAACACGAGGAAGACCGGATCCGTATCGAACGGGCCGAGCCGACGCACGACCGACGGATAGGCGTGGAACCAGGCGACGGCCTGATCGACCGCCAGCCAGAACAGGAAGATCGCGACAGGAAACAGCCAGAGCGTGCGGCGGCCCTCGCGCAGGTGGTTCGCAGCCAGCGCGCAGATCCCATAGAAGAACATCTCGATTTCGAGCGTCCACATGACGGAATCGATGCGGCGCGCGTCGGCGATGGCGGAAAGCGGCGGAAAGTACTGGCTGGCGGCGTCCCGGAAGGTGAAAGGCACCTGCCCGCCCATGAAATGGACGCCGACGACGACAGAGAGGACCGTGACGGTCAGGCCCGCCCAGCAGGTCGGCCAGATGCGCCAGAGACGGCCGGCGATAAAGCCTTTCACGCTGTATTGATCGAGCGAGAACGGGATGACGAAGCCGCTGATGGTGAAGAACAGGGCGACGCCGAACGGGCCAAGCCAGCCGAGCGACACCACCGACGGCAGAACCGGCGGCGTGAAGGACACGTAGGGAATGCCGGTCAGGATGTCGACCATGGGGCCCATGGTCCAGTAGACCTCGCCGAGGTGCCCGAGAATGACCGAAAACGCCGCCAGCCCGCGCAGCGTGTTCGCGAATTCGAACCGTCCGCCGGCGGCCGGCTTCCGTTCAGGTTCGCTCATACGGCCGGCCCGCTGAGGCGACGCGCGATCCTCTGGCCGATGCGGTGTGTCGGCGCCTCGACGAAGCGATGCACGAGCCAGGCAAGCCCGATCATGATCGCGATGACCGTCAGCGTCGCGACATCGGAGTTCCAGTGTGCGCGCATCATGGCGTGCAGCAGGATGTAACCGGCCACGCCATGGATGATGTAGATCGGGTAGGAAATGTCGCTGAAGAAGCGAAGAATGCGCACCCGGACAAACCAGCGCTGCGCGATCATGCAGCAAATGAAGACGCACAGGCCAGTTGCAAACAGGAGCGCGCTCGATTTCGCGGCTGCGTGCCCGTAGCGCTGCGTCAGCGCGAAAAGGCCCCAGAAGGCCAGCACCGCCACGATCGTGCCCGGCAGCGACAGTTTGCCCCGCTGATAGAGACTGAGCGCCACGCCGCAGAACATGAAGGCGATATAGGGGGGATCGAGATCGAAATAGGTCAGGCGACGCACCAGCGCGGGGTAATCGGCCTGCGCGTGGGCGACGATCTGGTCGACCCCCACCCACAGCGCGAGCAGTCCGAGCGGGTAGAGCCAGAGGGTCCAGTGGCCAGTGCGCATCGCTGGCGCCGCCAGAGCGCAGACGATGTAGAAAAACATTTCGATTTCCAGGGTCCACATGACGGAATCGATCTGCTTCGAATCGGCGATCGCGGCAAAGGGCGGAAAGAAATGCGTGATGGCGTCGCGGAAGGTGAAGGGCACCTCGCCCCCCATGAAATGCACGCCGAGCACCACGGAGAGGACCGTGATCGACAGGCCCACCCAGCAGGTCGGCCAGATGCGCCAGAGACGGCCGATCAAGAACCCTTTCACCGAATAGCGATCGAGCGAGAAGGGGATGACGAAGCCGCTGATGACGAAGAACAGCGACACGCCCCAGCTGCCGAGCGTCGACGGCACGATGTGCGACAGGGTGGAGGGGGTGGCGGGAACCCATGCGACGCCCGTTAGCCATTCGACGAGCTGCGGCCAGTTCCAGAAGGTGTTGCCGAGGTGGGCGCAGATGACCGACATGGCGGCGACGCCGCGCAGCGTGTTGGCGAATTCGATGCGGGCGGCGACCGAGCGCCCTGGCGCGACGCCGTCGGCCGCGGGCGTCTTGCCCGTAGCGGCGGACGCGGCGCGCCCGGCCTCCAGCTCGGCAGTCATATTGTTTGTCCTGCGGTCGTAAATTCCGGGCCTCTATAGTCGCTCGCGCCCCGAATTCCAAACAGCGAGGCGGCTAGCCGGCGGCGATCACACGCCCGGAAGGCTTTTCGCCATAGAGTTCCTGCACGAGATAGGCGCGATGGGCGAGCGCGGCGCGCTGATTGATCGAGCCCTTGTCGGTTACCTCGCCGTGATCGATCGAGGGATGCTCGTCCAGAATGACGATGCGCGACACACGCGTGGAAGAGCCGGTCGAGTTCGTCTGAAACAGCTTCAGCTTTTCGGCCAGGGCCGCGCGCAGGCCGTCGTGCGCAGCCAGCGTCGCGGGCTCGGCGTTCGGCAGGTCAGAAAATTTGGCGCGGCAGCCGTCTGGGTCCAGCAGAAGAATGGCGGTCAGTTCCTCACGGTCGTGGCCGGCGATGACCGCGTCGCGCAGGAACGGCGCGAAAGTGGCGATCATCGAGGCGCGCAAGTTGCCGACGCTCACCCAGGTGCCGGTCATCAGCTTGAAATCCTCGCTGACGCGGCCGTCGAACGCGAAGCCCTTCTGCGGGTTGTCCGCATCGACGAAGCGGATGGCGTCGCCCATCTTGTAGAAGCCTTCCTCGTCGAAGGCCGCAGCCGTCGCCTCGGGCTGGCGCCAGTAGCCGGGCGTGATATTGGGCCCTCGCACGCGCAGCTCCAGCTTGCCGACATTGGGCACGAGCTTGATCTCGCAGCCGGGGATCGGATTGCCGATCATGCCGGCCTTCACCTCGCCGCGCGTGACGAAGGTGACGCTGGGTCCGGTCTCGGTCGCGCCTAGGCCGGTGACGATGCGGATCTTCTCGCCAATGGTCTCGAAGGCGAGGCGCTCCAGCGCGTCCCAGACGTGCTGCGGCAGGCTCGCGCCCGCATACATGAAGAACTTCACACGGGAGAAGAAATTCTTGCGCAGTTGCTCGTCCTCGGCGAGGCGGTGGGCGAGCAGTTCGAAGCCCTTGGGCACGTTGAAATAGCAGGTCGGCGCGATCTCCTTGAGATTGCGGATCGTCGCTTCGAATCCATTCGGCGTCGGCTTGCCGTCGTCGATGTAGAGCGCGCCGCCGGAATAGAGCGTGAGGTGGATGTTCTGGTTGGAGCCGAAGGTATGGTTCCACGGCAGCCAGTCGACCAGCACCTGCGGCTTGTTGATCTCCGCCATGGCGAAGGCGGCCTGCGCAATGTCTGCGCAGATCATGCGTTGCGAATTGATGACGCCCTTGGGCATGCCGGTGGAGCCGGAGGTGAACAGCACCTTGGCGATCGTGTCCGGCCCGACCGCTTCATGCGCTGCCGCGACCTTGTCGCGCGCATCGACGTCAAGCGCAGCGAAATCGGTCGCGCCGAGGTCGGCGCCGCCGGTCAGCGTCACGATTTCCGCCTTGGGCGCGACGGCCTTGATCGCCTTGCCGTAGGCGCCGCCATCGTCGGCGAAGATCAGGCCGGGGGTGAGAAGGTCGAGGACGTAGCGCAGCTTGCCGTAGTCGCTCGAGACCAGCGAATAGGCGGTCGAGATCGGCGCGACGGGAATGCCGACATGCATGCAGGCGACGAGCAGCAGCAGATGCTCGATGGAATTGCCGGAGAGGATGGCGATCGGGCGGTCTTCGGAGAGACCGCGCGCGAGAAGCGCGGCGGCGATACGCTCCATGCGGTCCAAGAATTGCGCGTAGGTGAGCTTGCGCCATTCGCCACCGGCGCCGCGGCGCGCGACGATGACGGCGTCCGGCGTTTCCTTCGCCCATTTCAGCAGCGGCGTGGTGATGGTGCGCGGCACGTTCGCGAGCGCGTGCGGGCTCTTGGCGTAGATGATGCCGTTCTTGTGGCGGTCGAGCGTCACATCCTGCGGCCCGAGTTCGACCGCGCGCTCGCGCATGGCGTCCGTCATGTCCCCTCCCGCGGCGCTCTTCTGGCGCTGTCGTGAATTTAGTTATGTTATATAACTAATTTGGCGCTCGCGCAACTGGCGGCGCGGTCCGGGACAGGATCGCGCCGCCAACTTTGCTCCGTCAATGCGAGCCGTGGGCGCCCACAGGCGCGTGCGTCGCGGTCGGCTCGCCCGTCCAGCCGCCGAGGCGCGGATCGACCATGCCGAAGACCATGGCGACATGGCCGACGACCAGGAACAGCGAGATCAGCCCCGCGTGGATCGCGAGCTTCTGCCGGTCGTTCCTGTCGCGGAAGATCAGGCCCAGTT
>CAMFKC010000251.1 GCA_945956975.1 uncultured Methylocystaceae bacterium
ATGCTGTCGACGGCCGACCGGCCCTACGCGGTCGGCTCGGGAGACCGCATCCGCATCATCGTGTTCGGCCAGGATTCGCTGTCCAATTCCTATTCGGTCGACGCCAGCGGCCAGATTTCCATGCCCCTCATCGGGCTCGTGCCCGTCAACGGCATGACGACCGCGCAGATCCAGAGCGCCGTGGAAGCCCGCCTGCGCGGCGGTTTCCTGCGCGAGCCCCGCGTTTCCGCGGAAGTCGAGGCCTACCGGCCCTTCTTCATCCTCGGCGAAGTGACCAGCGCAGGACAATATCCTTACGTCAACGGCATGACCGTCCAGACGGCGGTGGCCATCGCGGGCGGCTACACGCCACGCGCCGCACAATCCACCGCGCGGATGACCCGGGTGATCGACGGCCAGCAGGTCGTGGGCGACGTCGACATGTCCTATCCCGTCCAGCCCGGCGATACAATTCAGATTCGTGAACGGTTCTTTTGAACTTTTCACGTTGACTGGCCTGCAATGCGCGTAACGAGGCCAGACATGTCATGCCAAAGTCCCAGCCGGCCAGCCTGAAGATCGTCCATGTTCTCCGGGCGCCGCTCGGCGGCCTGTTCCGGCATGTGCTGGATCTCACGCGCGAACAGATCGAGCGTGGCCATCAAGTCGGCCTCATCGTCGATTCCTCGACCGGCGGCTCGCGCGCCGACGAGGTGCTGGCCGATCTCGCGCCGCGCCTCGCGCTCGGCGTGCTGCGCGCGCCCATGCATCGCCTGCCGCACGCCACCGACGTTTCGGCCATCGCCCGCATCTCGCGGCGCCTCGCCGATCTGCGGCCCGACGTTGTACATGGCCACGGAGCCAAGGGCGGCGCCTATGCGCGCCTGCCGGGCTTCTGGACCTTCGATCAGTCGCCGGTGCGGGCCTATACGCCGCACGGCGGATCGTTCAATTACAAGCCGGGAACGCTCGCCCACACCGGCTACATGGCCGTCGAAAGCCTTCTCGCGCGCACGACCGATCTGCTGTTGTTCGAGAGCGCCTACATCGGCCGGCGCTACCAGACCTTCATCGGCGACGTCGATGCGCTCGAGCGCGTCATCGTCAACGGCGTGAGCCCTGCGGAACTGGTTCCGGTCGAGCCTGCGCCGGATGCGGCGGATCTTTTCTATATCGGCGAACTCCGGTCGGCGAAAGGCATCGACACGCTGATCGATTCGCTGCCGATGATCGAACGCAAGATCGGCCGCCGCCCCACCCTCGTCCTGGTCGGATCAGGTCCGGACCGGGAGCAATTGCAGGCTCATGCTGCCGAAGTCGGCTTCGCGGAATCGGTGAGGTTCGCCGGCGTCATGCCCGCCCGCGAGGCGTTCCGCCTTGGTCATGTGCTGGTCGTGCCGAGCCGCGCAGAATCCCTTCCCTATGTCGTGCTGGAAGCTGCGGGCGCGAGCATCCCGATGGTCGCCACCGACGTCGGCGGCATTCCGGAAATTTTCGGGCCGTGCGCGAGCGAGTTGATCCGCTGCGACAGGCCGCTCACGCTGGCCGAGGCCATCGCCGAGAAACTCGGAGCGACGCGCGAGGAGAACCTCGTGCTCGCGCGCCGGCTGGCGGCCTTCGTCGGGGCGAAATTCACGCTCTCGAACATGGTCGAAGGCGTACTCGACGGATACCGCGAAGCCTTGGCGCGGAAAGGCCACATGAGCGAACCCGGCCAGGCGCCGCCCATGCGCGAAGCCGCGGAATGAGCAGGCGATGAGCGCATTCGCGACGGACCATTTTTCAAGCCGGCATGAACCGCCGTCGCCCGGCGACAGCGCGCAGCCGGCCGCATCCACGGCGACGTCGGAAGAAGCGAACCGACGCGTCGCGCTTGCCGAATCGCTGGCGGGCCTGAGCCCTCGCCCGGCCTATTCCACCGTCGTGCTGGCGGGACTGGTGCGCGTGCTCGAACTGGCCGTGATGGCGCTGTCGGGTTTCGCCGCGCACATCGCTTACCTCGGCTTCGGCTGGTCGCTCGACGTACTCGTCGCCATTCCCGCCATTTCGCTGGCCGCGCTCGCCGCGTTCCAGGCGCTTAGCGTCAACACGGTCCCGGCCTTCCGCGATCCCGCCTGGGCCATGGTGCGCATGGCGGGCGGCTGGTCCTTCGCCTTCCTGATCGCGCTCGCCGCGATCTTCTTCATGAAGCACGATCTCGCCTATTCGCGAGTCTGGCTTGTGTCTTGGTTCATTTTCGGATTCGCGCTGCTGATGCTCGACCGCGTGGTCGTGTCGGTGATCGTGCGCCGCCTGACCGCGTCGGGCAGCCTCGAGCGGCGCACGGTGATCGTCGGCGGCGGCCCCGCAGGCGAAGAGGTGCTGCGCGAGCTCGCCGCTCAGCGCCACACCGATCTGCGGATCTGCGGCGTGTTCGATGATCGCGCCGACGACCGCTCCCCCGACGTCGTGATCGGCTTTCCCAAACTCGGCTCGGTCGACGATCTCGTCGAATTCGCGCGCCGCACGCGAATCGATCTCATCATCTTCACCCTGCCGATCACGGCCGAGGAGCGCATCCTGCAGATGCTGCGCAAGCTCTGGGTGTTGCCGATCGACATCCGCCTTGCCGCGCACGCCGCCAAGCTGCGCTTTCGTCCGCGATCCTATTCGTGGATCGGCTCCGTGCCGGTGCTCGACGTCTTCGACAAGCCGATCACGGACTGGAACGTCGTCGCCAAGAGCCTGTTCGACCGCATCGTCGGTGCGCTCCTGCTCGTCCTGCTCGCGCCGCTGATGGCGCTGATCGCGATCGCGGTCCGCCTGGACTCCAAGGGCCCTGCTCTGTTCCGCCAGAAGCGGCACGGCTTCAACAACGAGGAAGTTGAGGTCTTCAAGTTTCGCTCGATGTATGTCGACCAGCTCGATCACAACGTCGTCAAACAGGTCACGCGCGGCGATCCGCGCGTGACGCGCGTCGGGCGTTTCATCCGCAAGACCTCGCTCGACGAACTGCCGCAGTTGTTCAACGTCGTGTTCAAGGGCAACCTCTCGCTCGTCGGTCCGCGGCCGCACGCCTTGCAGGCGAAGGCCGCCGAACACCCCTACGAAGTCGTCGTCGACGGCTATTTCGCGCGCCACCGCGTGAAGCCCGGCATCACCGGCTGGGCGCAGATCCACGGCTGGCGCGGCGAAACCGACACGCCCGAGAAGATCCAGAAGCGCGTCGAATGCGACCTCTACTACATCGAGAACTGGTCGTTGCTGCTCGACATCTACATTCTGGCCGCAACGCCCTTTGCGCTCATCAAGGCGGAAAATGCCTACTAGCGCGCGGCGGGCGGCGGCTGTCGCCCTCGCCCTGACGGCCTCCGTTGCGCCGCTGCGCGCGCAATCCCTCCCTGCCCTGAAGCTCAGCATCGAGGGCCGCGCGGAAAAGGTCTTCGACACCGCCACAGACAAATGCGCGCCCGTCGACATGCCCGATGTCAATCCGCGCGCCTATCGCGCCGCCGACGGCTCGATCGTGATGTTCGCGCTGCATTTCGAGGCGCGGCCCCTGCGCGGGCCGGATTTCGCGCATCTCAAGATCGATTGCCACGTCGCGCTGCATTCGAAGCAGGATCCCGACCCTGCGACTTACGACGGCCGACGCTACCTGACCTCGACATGGACCGCCGACGGCAAGCGCGTGGCCGCGCTCATCCACGACGAATATCACGCCGACCATCATCCCGGCCGCTGCCTGTTCCAGAGCGACCTGCAATGCTGGTGGAACACGGTCCTGTCTTTCCGCTCCGACGACGGCGGCGCAAACTTCACGCCCTCGAAACCGCTTGTGGTCGCCGCCGCGCCCTTCACGCAGGACGTCGGGCAAGGCCGCCATCGCGGCTTCTTCAGCCCGTCGAACATGGTCGGCAAGGATGGCTACGTCTACGCCTTCGTCTCCACAACCGGGTGGGAGGGACAGCATTTCGGCGCCTGCCTGATCCGCAACCGCGACCCCATAAATGCCGCGGGATGGCGCGGCTACGACGGCCAGGATTTCAACGTGCGCTGGCGCGATCCCTATCGCACGAAGGGCGAAGCCCAGGCGATCTGCAAGGCGATCGAGCCGTTCGGATTTCCGGTCGGCGCCGTGCTTCGGCATCGCGCGAGCGGCAACTGGATCGCGCTCTGGGAGGCGCCGCGCGTGGAGGGCAAGTTCCCGACCTCGGGCTTCTACTACGCGACCTCGCGCAACCTGATCGACTGGAGCCTGCCTGCCCTGCTCGCGGCGGCGCCGACCATGCATCAGCCCTGCGGCGCCGGCGACAGCAACCGGGATGGCGCGGTTTTGTCCTATCCCTCGTTGCTCGACGAAACGTCTGAAGGCCGCAATTTCGACAATGCCGGCGACGCGCCCTCGCTCTTCTATGCGCGCGTGAAGAACAACGGCTGCATTCCCGGCGCCGAGCGCGTGCTGATGCGCCAGAAGCTGAAGATCACGTCCGCGCGCTGAACGCGACGCCGCCGCTCGGCGCCGCCGCCGGCAAACGCTTCGGCGCCGCCAGTCCAAGCCATGCGAGCAACCCGAACCGCTCGAAGATTGCATGCGCGGCCATCGGCGCGGCGATCCCCGCCAGCGTCGTCGCAAGCGCGTAGGTCGCCACATCGGCGGGAACGCCGAGCTTCTGCATGGCCACGCGCGCGCCGCCTGCAGCGAACAGATGCAGGATGTAGATCGTCATGGACATGCGCCCGACGATCTCCGCCAGGCGGCCCACAGGGCCGCGCAGCATGTTCGAGGCGACAAGCGTCAGTGCGATGCCAGCCAGCGCTGCGGGCAGGCTGAGCGGATTGTCGAAGGCGACCCCGGTCTGCAGACCGATCGCCGCGAGCGCGGCGAAGAGAAGGCAGACGGCAAGCAGC
>CAMFKC010000252.1 GCA_945956975.1 uncultured Methylocystaceae bacterium
TCGAGCCTGTGCCATGCGAGCACGAGCTGATGCTTCGTGTCTTCCGAAATGTCGGAGAGACCGAAGTCGCCGAGAATGCGCTCCAGATTGCGCGCGTGGACGACATCCAGCTTGGCAAAGGGCTGGCGGCCCGAGCGGATCTCTTCCATGCCGGCCTGATATTGCCCGCGCCACGCATCGGCGAAGGCCGTCCAGATGAGGTCGTGCCCGAGCGGATGCAGGATGTTGCGCGCCTCACGCGCGACGCCTTCACGCCAGTCGACGACCGTGCCGAAAATGTCGAAGAAAAAGGCCTTCGCGCCCATGCGGTCCTCCGGATATTTTGACGAACTATGCGCCGGCGGGCGCGCCCCATCAATGCAGGAAGCGGACGTGGCGAAGAAGGATGTGGTTTTCGACCTCGGCAATGTGCTGTTGCGCTGGGATCCGCGAAACCTCTACCGCAAAGTGTTCGCGGACGAAGCGCGGATGGAGCGGTTTCTCGCAACCGCGTGCTCGATGGCGTGGATCCATTCGATCGACGGCATCAACGATTTTGCCGAACCGATCGCTGCGCGGGCGCTGGAATTTCCGGAATTCGCGGCGGAGCTCGCGCTGTTCGACAGCCGCTGGACCGAGACGCTCGACGGCGTGATCGAGGAGAATCTCGCCCTGATGCGCGCGCTGAAGGCGAAGGGGCGGCCCGTCTATTGCATCACAAATTATCCCGCGCAGAAGTTCGACCTGTCGCGCGCGCTGCATCCGTTTCTCGACGATTTCGACGCAATCGTCGTATCCGGCCGCGAACGCATCACGAAACCGGACGAACGCATCTACCAACTGCTGTTCGAGCGGGCGGGGCGGGCGCCGGAGGAACTGGTGTTCGTGGACGATGTCGCGCGCAATATCGCGGCGGCGGAGAGATTGGGGATGATTGGCGTCCTGTATGCGCCCGGCATGGACCTGGCGGCGGAGCTGCGCGCGAAGGGGGCGCTGTAGCTGGACCGCGAGCCTTCAGGCTCGCTTTTCTCTGCGAGCCTGAAGGCTCGCGGTCCAGATCAGTCCACGATTCCCGTCGGCAATCCATCCATGCTGACGACATTCTTCTCGCGCCAGTAGGCCTCGACGCCGTCGCGGCCCTTGTTGGCGGCCCAATTGTCGAGCGCGGGGCGCTCCTGCCGGTAGTCGAAGGCGGGCACGCCATAGCCGCAGGAGGTCTTCACGAGGTCGACTGCGAGCCGGACGATCTGGCGCATGCCGACGGGACGCTCGCCGCCGAAATGTGTGGCGAGCATGCGTGCAAATTCCGCGCTGTCGCGATGCAGGATTTCGCCTTGGCCGTAGAGGCGAAGGATGTTGGGCGGTCCCTCGAAGGCGCAGAACATGATGGTGAGCCGCCCGTCCGCCTTCATGTGCGCCGCCGTCTCCGCGCCGGAGCCGGTGAGGTCGAGCCAGCAGACTTCGTTGTCGCCGAGGACACGAAATTCGCGCGTGGAGCGCGGCGAGATGTTGATGCGCGTGCCCGCGGCGGCGGAGGCGGCGAAGAAGATGTGCTGGCGCGCGATGAAGGCGCGCAAGGCGGGTGTGAGGCTCGGATATTCCTGCGCCACGGCGGGCTCCTGTGCGGGCGATGCGTGAGCAGAGGATACGGCCGGCGTGAGGGAAAATCACGCTGTCATTGCAGGGAGCGCGCATGCCCGACGCGGAAATCCATCCCCTCAACGTTCCGTAGATGCGTGGATGGATTGCTTCGTCGCTTTGCTCCTCGCAATGACGGGCGGAGCGCCTACACCACCGCCGCCAGCCTGCACGCCTGGTCGATCGCGCGCTTGGCGTCGAGTTCGGCGGCTTCATAGGCGCCGCCGACGATGGACGCCTTCATGCCGCGCGCCTGCAGGTCGTCGTAGAGCTTGCGCATCGAGGTCTGGCCGGCGCAGACGATCACCGTATCGACCTCGAACAGGCGCGGCTCGCCGTTGACGAGCGTGTGCAGGCCCTGATCGTCGATCTTCAGATAGTCGACGCCGCCGACCATCTTCACGCCGCGCCGCTGCAGCGTCAGGCGATGCGTCCAGCCCGTCGTGCGGCCGAGGTTGCGGCCGAGCGCGTCGGACTTGCGCTGCATGAGCGTGACGTCGCGGCCCGACGTCTCCACTTTCGGCTCGACGCCGGTGACGCCGCCGCGCGGATGGTTCTTGAAGTCGATGCCCCATTCGCGCGCAAAGACGTCGATGTCGAGCGCAGCCGACACGCCGCCGTGGCTGACGAGTTCGGCGACGTCGAAGCCGATGCCGCCCGCGCCCATGATGGCGACGCGCTTGCCGATCGGCTTCCTGCCGAGAATGGCGTCCATGTAGCCGACGACCTTCGGATGATCGATGCCGGGAATGGCGGGCGTGCGCGGCTCGATGCCGGTCGCCACGATCACCTCGTCGAAGCCGGCGAGCGCATCGGCGTCGACGCGGGTGTTGAGGCGCAGGTCGACGCCATGCAGCGTTATCTTGCGGCGGAAGTAGCGGATCGTCTCGTCGAATTCTTCCTTGCCCGGAATTTTTCGCGCGAGATTGAACTGGCCGCCGATGTCGGCATTCGCCTCGAACAGCGTGACCTTGTGGCCGCGCTCGGCCGCCGTGATCGAGAAGGCGAGGCCCGCGGGGCCTGCGCCCACGACGGCGATCTTCTTGGGCAGGTTGGTCGGCAGGTAGTTCAGTTCGGTCTCGTGGCAGGCGCGCGGGTTGACGAGGCAACTCACCAGCTTGCCGTTGAACGTGTGGTCGAGGCAGGCCTGGTTGCAGGCGATGCAGGTGTTGATCTCGTCCTCGCGGCCTTCATACGCCTTCTTCACGAGTTCCGAGTCGGCGAGCATTGGCCGCGCCATCGACACGATGTCGCCGTCGCCGCGCGCGAGCACTTCCTCCGCGACATGCGGCATGTTGATGCGGTTCGACGTGATCATGGGCACGCCGAGTTCCTTGCGCAGGCGGCCGGTCACCTGCGTGAAGGCCGCGCGCGGCACCATGGTGGCGATGGTCGGCACGAGCGCCTCGTGCCAGCAAAAATGCGTGGAGACGACGTTGACGCCTTCCGCCACGATCGCCTTGCCGAGCGTGACAACTTCTTCCCAGGAAAGCCCGTCCTGCAGCATGTCCATCGCGGAGATGCGGAAGACGAGGATGCGGTCCGGCCCCAGCGCCTTGCGCACGCGACGCACGACCTCGACCGCGAAGCGCATCCGGTTCTCGAACGGGCCACCCCATTCGTCGGTGCGCAGGTTGGTCTTCTGCACGAGGAAGGTCGAGATGAGATAGCCGGCCGAG
The DNA here is from genome assembly GCA_945956975.1 of uncultured Methylocystaceae bacterium. Taxonomy (GTDB): domain Bacteria; phylum Pseudomonadota; class Alphaproteobacteria; order Rhizobiales; family Beijerinckiaceae; genus JAJXWB01. The sequence goes on from CAMFKC010000252.1 coordinate 3,297, forward strand.
CCGATGATCTCGACGCCGTCATAGCCGGCCTCGCGCGCGAGCGCCGCGCAATTGGCGAAATCGCGGAGCTGCGTCTCGATGCCTTCGGCGGTCAGCGCATGCGGCATGTAGGAGCCGATGCGCGATTTAACCGCCGACGGCGCGACGCATTCGCTGGTGCGCGCGAGCGGGCCGGTGTGCAGGATCTGCAGGCAGATCTTCACGTCGGGGTCTGCGGCGTGGACGGCGTCCGTCACGAGGCGGTGCTCGGCGACCTCGTGCGGCTCGCTCAGCTTGGAGCCCCGTCCGCCGCCCTCAAAATTCGGTGGAATGCCGCCCGTGATGATCATGCCGACGCCGTTCTTCGCGCGCTCCGCGAAAAAGGCGGCCTGCTTGGCGAAGCCGTTCTCGGCCTCCTCGAGGCCCGTGTGCATGGAGCCCATCAGCGCGCGGTTCTTCAGCGTGGTCACGCCGATGTCGAGCGGGCTGAAGAGCCGGGGATAGCGGGGATGGGCGGCGGGCATGGCTTCCTCCGTCGGACGCCTCGGGGCGACCGTTATTTAATTAAGCGATTAATTTATGAGGCGGCGGGTTTTGTCAACGGTCGGTGGCCGCCCTCGTCCTTCGAGACGCGCTCTTCGGGCGCTCCTCAGGATGAGGGCCTTACCCAAAACCGTCAGCCCTCATGCTGAGGAGCAAGGCGCAGCCTTGCGTCTCGAAGCATGGCAAGACCGACCTACAACCACCGCATCAGCAGCGGCACGATCAGCGAGGTCGCGAGCCCGTTGAGCCCCATGGCAATGCCGGCGAACGTGCCTGCGACCTCATCGACAGTGAAGGCGCGGGCCGTGCCGATGCCGTGCGACGCGAGACCCACCGCGAAGCCGCGCGCGGCGTAATCGCGGATGCGCAGCGCGTTCATCAGCGGCGTGACGATGACGGCGCCGATGATGCCCGTGGTGATGACGAGAACGGCTGTCAGCGCCGGCACGCCGCCGAGATTTTCCGACACGGCCATGGCGATGCCGGCGGTGACGGACTTGGGCGCGAGCGACACCAGCACCTGGCGCGGCGCGCCGAAGGCTGCGGCGATGGCGACGGCCGACACGCAGGCGACGACGGCGCCTGCGATCAGTGCGGCGGCCATCGGCAGGAGGTTCGCCATCACCAGCGCGCGATGGCGCACCAGCGGCACGGCGATGGCCACCGTGGCCGGGCCCAGCAGGAAATGCACGAATTGCGCGCCCTCGAAATATTTCTCGTAAGGCGCGCCGGTGGCGACGAGAATCGCGCCCATCAGCGCGATGGAGATGAGCACGGGATTGACCAGCGGATTGCGGTTGGCGGCGCGCGCGAGAAAATCGGCGAAGAGCCAGACGACCAGCGTCAACGTCAGCCACAGCAGCGGCTGCGTGGAGAGATAGACCCAGATGGCGAAGGGATTGCTCATGCGCCGCCGTCCGCCCTGCGCGTCAGCTTCTTCACGAAGAGGAAGACGTAGACGGTGACAACAAGCGTCAGCACGGTCGAGCCGACCAGGGCGGCAGCGAGCGCTAGGCCGTATGCGCCCACGACCGGCAATTGCTGCAC
>CAMFKC010000253.1 GCA_945956975.1 uncultured Methylocystaceae bacterium
GGGCCATGCCGAGCGCGTGTTCTCCCTGTGGAACACCGCCTTTCTGTCGGCCGCGACGGCAGGCTTCATGCTGCGGGCCATTGGCGATTCTTCGCGCGGCGCCTTCGTCGTTTTCTATTTCGTCGGGCTGGGCGCGCTGTTTGCGAGCCGCGCGGCGCTGGTGGTGCTGACAAAGCGCCAGACGCAACGCGGCAATGTGCTGACCGCCCGCACCATGATCGTCGGCTACAGCGCCGATATCGAGGCGTCCCTGGACCGCCGCGCCCTTGCCCGGCGCGGCATCGAGATTGTGTCGACCTGCCCGATCGACAGCGCCGCCGAACTGGATATTGAACTGGCCGAGGCCGTCGAGAGCGCGCGCTGCCTGATGCCCGACGACATCATCCTGGTCCTCCCGCTCGAAAAATCCGAGATCGTCGAGCGCTGCATAACCGCATTCATGCGCGTGCCGGCGGCGCTCCACCTGCATCTCGACCGCAGCAATCCGCTGCACAGGTTTGCAGGGCCGCAATTCAACGGCGACGAGGCGATCTCGTCGTTCCGCCTCCCTGCGGACTCGATGAGCGCGATCGGCGCGGCGCTGAAACGCGCCTGCGACGTTGGGTTGGCGACAGTCGCACTCGTGCTGTTGGCGCCGCTCTTCGCACTCGTCGCGCTCGCCATCAAGCTCGACAGCTCCGGCCCTGTTCTCTACACGCAGGCCCGGCACGGCTTCAACAAGAAGCAATTCCGTATTTTCAAGTTCCGCTCGATGTCGACGACCGAGGAAGGCGCGGCCGTGCGGCAAGCCGTGGCGAACGACCCGCGCGTCACGCGCGTCGGGCGCGTCCTGCGGCGTTTCAACATCGACGAACTGCCGCAACTCCTGAACGTATTGCGTGGAGAGATGTCGCTCGTGGGTCCCCGACCGCACGCGCTCGTGCACGACATGGCCTTCGAAACCGAAATCTCGCTTTACGCGCGGCGCCACAACGTCAAGCCCGGCATTACCGGCTGGGCGCAGGTGAACGGGCTGCGCGGCGAAACCGATACGCCGGAGAAGATCTGGCAGCGTGTGCACTACGACCTGCACTACATCGACAACTGGTCGCTCGTCTTCGACGTCTGGATCATGTGCCTCACGCTGTTTTCGCGGAAGGCCTATTCCAACGCGCGATAAGTTGTTTGCGACCCCGGTCGGGCCGGGATTAGCTAACCATTCACCACGTCGAAAGATTTTCCAGGCGAATCCGGCTTCGCAAGGAGCGAACGCGTGACCCTCCCGTCGCAGTTTCGCAAATGTCCAGGCGGCCAGATCCGTATTTCGCGGCTCAAGGGCTCCGACCCTTTACGCGGGTATAACCATGTCAGCGAACTCCCCAATTTTATTAAATGTTGCGTGGGAGGCGCGGCCGTAACGTCAGGTCGAACAACCAACAGGCATGTACGCTCATGACCTATTATTCGAAGATCGACCAGTCGGGCTGGTCACAGAACGGGGCCCCCTGGGGGCCGGCCGTCGCACATTTCTTCGAGCTCGTCCGCAGCCGCCCGTGGGTCCTGCTCGCATGCGCCATTGCGGGCGCAGGCGCCGGTTTCGTCGGCAAGTTCGCATTGCCCGCCAAATACGAGGCCAGCACGCAGCTGCTGTTCGACCCACGCGGCTTCAAGCTCTTCAACAATGACCTGACGATCGGCAATTACGACGCCAACGCGGCGATCAACTTCGTGGAAAGCCAGATGGGCGTGCTGCAATCCGAGCGCGTGCTGTCGCGGCTGGTTCAGACCGCCTGCTTCGAGCCCGGCAAGGCCGATCCCGCAGCCTATGGCCTCAGCGCCAATTGCCCGAAGACCGAAGCGCGGGGCGACTGGGACGCCACGCTGAGCCTCCTGCGCCGCGCGCTGACGGTCAAGCGCGCGGAACGCAGCTTCGTGGTGGACGTCGCCATGAGCGGCGCATCCCCGGACATCGCAGCCCGGCGCGCAAGCGGCATCGTCGCCGCCTATCTCGAGGAAGATGCGGCCACGCGCAACGATGCGGCCGCGCGTCTCACGGCGGATCTGTCGAGCAGGCTGGAAACCCTCCGCGCCGCGCTGGCGCAATCTGAGGCGAAAGCCGAACGCTACCGCCGCGACAAGAATCTGATCCGCGTCGGCGACCGCCTGCTGGTCGAACAGCAGCTTGCCTCCGCCACGACTGCGCTCAACGACTCGCAGATCAAGTATGACCGCGCCAGCGCGCGTCTCAAACAGATCGAATCCGCCGCGCAGAGCCCGAACGCCCTGGGCGTGCTGGGCGTCGAGGCTGACACGAAGGCGCTGTCCGCTTTGCTCGAGCAGCGCAACAAGGCGCTTGTCGAGATTGCGCCGCTGGCCGCGCGCGTCGGCGCGCGCCATCCCGCGCTCGTCGCGGCACGGTCGGCGCTTGCGCAGGTTGAGCGCGCGATTGCAACGGAGATGCGCGCCATTCGCTTCGCCGCCCGCGCCGATGTCGCCCGCGCCCGCGGCGAAGAACAGATTTTGTCCAGCACGGTCGCCGGACTTTCCACCAAGGTCACGCAGGCGCGCCAGTCGGAAATCGAACTGCGTGAAATCTCGCAAGAGGTCGACGCCAACCGCAAGCTTCTCGAATCCTTCGAGACCCGCTCGCGCGAGGCAAAGGAATTCGGCCGAATCGACACCGGCAACCTGCGCATCGTCTCCATGGCGCGCGCGCCGGAACGCCAGCGTCTTGCGCCCAAGATGGCGATCTTTGGCGGCGTCGGCATGTTCGTCGGGCTGCTGATCGGTTTCGCGATCCTCGCAGGAATGGCGCTCGCAAGACTGCTCGGCAAGAATGGCGCGCTCGCACAGCCGGCGCGCCAGCCGCTGCCGCAATCCTACATGCCGGTGGAAGTTCCCGTTCGCTACCGCTTCGGCTGAAGCGCAGGTTGCCGATGACCAGACCCGGCCGCAGGGCCCCGAAATCGCGCATCGTGAGCTGGCTCGGCTGGGCCGGCCTCGACGCCGTTTCGCGACTGGCCTTGATGACCGGCAGCACGATCGTCTTCTCGCGGCTTCTCGATCCGCGCGATTTTGGCGTCACCGCGCTTGTGCTGACGATCGTGACGGTCGCCGCCATCTTCGTTGGCGCGCCGTTCGAGGAAGCGCTCACGCAACGCCGCCACCTGCGCATTGCGCACCTGCGCGCCGCACTCGGCGCCTCCTGGCTCATCGGCTTCGTCATTCTCGGCCTGTCGGTCGTCGCAGGTCGCTATCTCGCGCGCTTCTACGGCGAACCAGAGATTGCCGGCCTGCTTCCGGTCGCGATGAGCTCGATCTTCTTCAGCGGCCATTCCGACATTCTGACTGCGCTTGCGCGCCGCCTGCGGCGCTTCAACGAAGTCGCCTACGCCACGATGATGGGGCATGTGATCGGCGTCGGCCTCGCGCTGTGCCTCGCCTTCATGGGCTACGGCCTTTGGGCGCTGGTGGCGCAGCGCCTGCTGGTCGTCGTCGCCCGCGCACTGATCCTGCAGGGGCGCATCGGCTATATCATCACGCCATCCTGGTCGACGGCGCATGTCGGCGAACTCGGCCGTTTTGCCGGCGTTTCGTTCCTCTCGCGCCTAACGGACACGCTGACCTATCTGGCGTTCAACAACATCGTGCAGATTTTCTACGGCACCGCGATGCTCGGCCAGGTGAATATGGCGATGCGTCTCATCGAACCGGTGCGCGGCGCGATCATCGCAACGGGCCACAACCTTGCATTCACCTTCTTCGCCCGCGCGGGACGCGACGTGGCGCAAGTTCGCAAGCTCGGCGACGACGTCGTTTCGCAATCCGCCTATCTGACGACGCCGGTCTTCGCCGGCATCGCCGCCGTGGCGCCGGTGCTGCTGCCTATCGTCGCCGGTCCCGGCTGGAACGATGCGGTGCTGATCGCGGTCTGCCTGTCGATCGCAAGCGCAATCGCAGTCCCCGCAGGTCTCTTCTTCACGGCGTTCTCCGCGCAGGCGCGGCCAGAATACAGCCTCTATTCGCTTGTTGTCGGGCTTGCGGCGATTGTTCTCGTGCTCGTCGGCTTCACCTGGCTCGGCCCGATCAGCGTCGGCCTGTCGCGCATCGCGGGCGATTCCATTCGCGCGCTCTTTGCGATCGGTCTTCCCTTGAAATCGTTCGACTGGCCGCGCCGCGACCGCCTCCGCGCGCTTGCCCCGGCCTGGGGGCTGTCGGCTACGATGGCCGTGGCGGTCGCGATCCTGCACCAGGCGATCGCGACGCAATCGCTGGCGGTCCAGCTTCTCATCCTCATTCCGGCGGGCGTACTCATCTACTTCACGCTGCTCGCCCTTTTTGCGCGGCGCCAGGCGGCCTATCTGCTCTCGCATCTGCCGGTCGCCCGCATTCCGACAGGACGACCCGCCGCATGACGCGCAATCCATCCCAGAAGATTCTCGTTACCGGCGGGCGCGGCTTCATCGGCGCCGCTCTCGTGGCGGCGCTGAACAAGGTCGGGCGCGCGGCAAGCGCTGGCGTGCGCAAGGCGAGCGGCCCGAAGGAAATCGCCTGCGACCTGGATGATGAAAAGCAGATCGCAGCTGCAGTTGCTGACGCTTCGCTCGTCGTCCACACCGCCTATGGCGATGTCGGCGCAATGGCGCGCCAATGCGCCAGCCTGCTTGCCGCGATGAGCGAGGCCGGCGTCGACAATCTCGTCTATTTCTCCTCGATCGCCGTCTACGGGGCGCGCGAGGGCGAAGTCTCCGAGAGCGACGGCCCCATCGGCGCGCTGGACGCCTACGCGTCAGGCAAGATCGCCTGCGAGCAACTCGTGCGCGCCTGGTCGCAAGACCCCTCGTATCC
>CAMFKC010000254.1 GCA_945956975.1 uncultured Methylocystaceae bacterium
GTCGAGGACGTTCCAGCGCACGACCTTGGCCTGCAGCTCCTTGAAGGCTTCGCCGACGTGCTCCTTCGAGAACTTCGGCTCCTGGCCTTCGGGGAAGAGGGACGCGGTCACCTTCGCCTTCACGGCGTCGACGGCCTTGTAGCGGTCCTGCTTGGCGGTGATCTTGTAGGCTTCGCGCAGCTCGGCCTCGGCGATGTCCGAAACCGCCTTCTCGACCGCCGAGCGGTCGCTCTGGGCGAAATCGCGCGGGTCCTTGGCGGCGCGCTCAGCGAGGCGGATGATCGCCTCGATGACGGGCTGGAAGCCGCGATGGCCGGTCATGACGGCCTCGAGCATGGTGGCTTCCGAAAGCTCCTTGGCTTCCGATTCCACCATCAGCACGGCGTCGGTGGTGCCGGCGACGACGAGGTCGAGGTCGGAGGACTTCATCTCCTCGATGGTCGGGTTCAGCTTCAGCGCGCCGTTGATGTAGCCGACGCGGGCGCCGCCGACCGGGCCCATGAAGGGAATTCCCGACAGGGTGAGCGCAGCGGAGGTCGCGACGATCGCCAGCACGTCCGGGTCGTTCTCGAGGTCATGGCTGAGGACGGTCACGATGACCTGGACCTCGTTGCGGTAGCCTTCCGGAAACAGCGGGCGGATCGGGCGGTCGATCAGGCGGGAGATCAGCGTCTCGCGCTCGGAGGGACGGCCCTCGCGCTTGAAATAGCCGCCGGGAATGCGGCCGGCCGCGAAGGCCTTTTCCTGATAGTCGACGGTGAGCGGGAAGAAGTCCTGGCCGGGCTTGGCGTTCTTGGCGCCGACCACGGTGGCGAGCACGGTCGTGTCGCCCCAGGTGGCCATCACGGCGCCGTCGGCCTGGCGGGCGACCTTGCCGGTTTCGAGCACGAGCTTGCGGCCGGCCCAGTCGAGTTCTTCACGATGGATTTCGAACATTCTCATCTTCTTTCGTCGGATGCGCAAAAGAAAAGCGCCATGGACAAGACAGCGGGAAGCTCTAGATCGAACGAGCTTCCGGCAATCCTGTCATGGCGCTTCTCTCTCGCGGTCGGATATGGCCCGATGGCCCCATGCCCTCGGGTCGTTTGGACCGCGAGCCGTTCAGGCTCGCAATCCATGGGGCGAGCCCTCGGGGCCCGCGGAGCGCCTTAGCGGCGGATGCCGAGGCGTTCGATCAGCGTGCGGTAGCGCGCGTCGTCGTTCTTCTTGACGTAGTCGAGAAGCTGGCGACGCTGCGAGACGAGCTTGAGCAGGCCGCGACGCGAATGGTTGTCCTTGGCATGGCTCTTGAAGTGGTCGGTGAGGTTGGAAATACGCTCCGTGAGGATCGCCACCTGCACCTCGGGCGAACCCGTATCGCCAGCCTTGGTCGCATATTCCTGAATGAGCGCCTGCTTGCGCTCTGCCGTGATCGACATCGGAAACTCCTGTCTGTCTGGAGAAATGGCCCGGCCGGGATGTCGTCCAGCCGGGTCGGTTAATCGGTCCTGAACGACCGAAGCGCGCCTTATACACGAAAAGCGCCGAATGGCCAGTGTCGTCGCATTTTGGCCTCGAATGGAACCTTCCGGTTCCGCCCGAGTTTTCCGGGCGGTCTCATCGATACCGTCGGGCGCGTTCGCCCGGTTCCACAACGAACAAGGAATTCCCCCATGAAGCGCGCACTCGCGATTGCCACGGTTCTCACGGCGGCCTCGCTGGCCGGTTGCTCGTCCTATCGTGAGGAACGCGTCGTTACCGGCGCAGCGGTCGGCGGCGCGACGGGCGCCATCGTCGGTGGCGTCGCTTCGGGCACGCCGGGCGGCGCGCTGGTCGGCGGCGCGGTGGGTGCGGTGGCCGGCGGCGTCATCGCCGACGCCACGCGTCCGCGCTACTACGGTCCTCGCTACGCGGGTCGTCGCTGCTACTGGAACCCCGACTACGGCCGCCGCGTGTGCCGCTACTGATCGCAGTCAGGCGCCAAGATTGAAGACGCGGGCGGGCACCAGCTCGCCCGCTTCCACAGAGCCGAACGCGATCGGCTCGCCGTCGCAAGCGGCATAGACTTTCTCACCCTCTGCAGGCGCATCTCGCCCGCGGAGGAGAATCGACTGGCCGCGACGCAAACGCGCGGCATTGTTTCTGTCGATGACGACACAGGGCAGTTCCGAGAGCCCCGCTTCGACGGGGCGCATTTGCAGCATCGCGCCCTCCGCCGATTCCTCGAGATCTTCGAATGTGGCTACGTCGGCCTCGGTGAAGGGGCCGACGCGCGTGCGCCGCAGGGCGATAACATGCCCGTAACAGCCGAGCATGCGGCCGAGATCGCGAGCGATGGCGCGCACATACGTGCCCTTGCCGCATTGCGCCTCGAGCGTGGCGCTGTCATCGGTCGAATCTACCAGCGTCAACGAGGTGATCGTCACGGGGCGCGGTTCGATGTTGACGATCTCTCCGTCTCGCGCGAGATCGTAAGCGCGCTCGCCAGCGATCTTGATCGCTGAGAACGCCGGAGGCCGCTGCAGGATCGTGCCGATGAAATTAGGCAAAGCCTGCACGACCTGGTCGACGCCCGGGCGCAAATCGGAGTGCTCGACCGGCTTGCCGTCGCTGTCGTCCGAATCCGTCTCAATGCCCCAGCGCACTGTGAACCGATAGGCTTTCTCGCCGTCCTGCACGAACGGAACGGTCTTGGTCGCTTCGCCGAAAGCGACAGGCAATATGCCTGAGGCCAGCGGATCGAGCGTGCCGGCGTGGCCCGCCTTCTTGGCATTGAAGATCCGCTTGAGGCGTGAGACGGCGTGCGTCGATGTCATGCCGACAGGCTTGTCCAGGATGACCCAGCCATCGACGACGACGCGGTTGGAGCGGGGTTTGCTCATGCGCTGCCGCTCGCCGCCTCGCCAGAACCGTCCTCGTCTGCATCGAGATCTCGCCGCACCTTGTCCGAGTTCAGCAGCGCGTCGATCCGCGACGCATTGTCGAATGTATCGTCGACCTTGAACCGGATATCCGGCGCGAACTTGAGATTCACCTTTCGCGCGATTTCGCCGCGCAGGAAGGCGCGATGCTTGTCGAGCGCCTTGATCACCGAGTCGGCGTCCTTGCCGCCGAGCGGCATGACGAAGAGTGTCGCGAGCTTCAGGTCTGGCGACATCTTCACGCGTGGAACGGTGACGACATGTGTCTCCAGCACGGGATCATTGATCTCGCCGCGCGACAGAACCTCCGCGCAGGCATGACGGATCAGTTCCGCGACGCGCAGCATGCGTTGCGACGGCTCTGCGCCGTGTTGATGATGGGATCTGGACATTGATGGTTCCGCGCCTTTGCGCGTCTCTTTCTATCGTCGACCTGTGCGACGGACGACCGGCGCGCGCCGTTTGGCGCGCCGGCCCGATTTCGATCAGAGGGTGCGCTTCACCTCTTCGACGCGATAGCATTCGATAACGTCGCCAACGCGCATGTCCTGGTAGCTCTCGAAGGCCATGCCGCATTCCTGGCCGGCCACCACGTCCTTGACCTCGTCCTTGAAGCGCTTGAGCGTCGAGAGCTTGCCTTCGTGGACCACCACGTTGTCGCGAATGAGGCGCACATGCGCGCCGCGCTCGACCGTGCCGTCCGTGACGCGGCAGCCCGCGACCTTTCCGACCTTGGTGATGTTGAAGACCTCGAGGATCTGGGCGTTGCCCAGCATCGTCTCGCGGATGGCCGGCGCCAGCAGTCCCGACATCGCGCCCTTCACGTCATCCACGAGGTTGTAGATGATGTTGTAGTAGCGGATCTCGATGCCCGACCTTTCGGCCGCCTCGCGCGCTTCCTTGTGCGCGCGGACGTTGAAGCCGATGACGACGGCGCCCGAGGCCTCCGCCAGGGTCACGTCGGATTCCGTCACGCCGCCGACGCCTGCGTGCACGACGCGGGCTGCGACTTCGTCGGTGTTGAGCTTCTCGAGCGTCGCGATGATCGCTTCGACCGAGCCCTGCACGTCGCCTTTGATGACCAGCGGGAATTCCTTGCGGCCCGCGGTCTTCAGCTGGCTCATCATGTCGGCGAGCGAGGAGCGCGCCGAACCGCCGCGCGCGGCGATCTTGTCGCGCTTCTGACGCTCGCGATATTCGGTGATTTCGCGGGCGCGCGCTTCGTTCTCGACGACTGCGACGCGATCGCCGGCTTCTGGCGCGCCGTTAAAGCCGAGAATCTCGACCGGGGCCGAGGGGCCCGCGCTCTGGATGCTCGCGCCCTTGTCGTCGATCAGCGCGCGGACGCGGCCCCACTGGGAGCCGGCCACGATGATCTCGCCGACGCGCAGCGTGCCGCGCTGCACGAGCACGGAGGCGACGGGGCCGCGGCCCTTGTCGAGCCGCGCTTCCACGACCGAGCCTTCGGCCGAGCGGTCCGGATTGGCCTTGAGATCCAGAACTTCCGCCTGCAGCGCGATGGCGTCGAGCAGCTTGTCGAGATTGGTGTGCTGCTTGGCCGAAACTTCGACCTCGAGCGTCTCGCCGCCCATGCTTTCGACCTGCACATTGTGCTGCAGAAGCTCGGTGCGCACGCGCTCGGGCTTGGCGTCGGGCTTGTCGATCTTGTTGATCGCCACGATCAGCGGCACGCCGGCGGCGCGGGCGTGATTGATGGCTTCGATCGTCTGCGGCATGACGCCGTCGTCGGCGGCGACCACCAGAACGACGATGTCGGTCACCTTGGCGCCGCGGGCGCGCATCGCGGTAAAGGCGGCGTGGCCGGGCGTGTCGATGAACGTGACCGGCAGGCCGTTGGGCGCCGTCACCTGATAGGCGCCGATATGCTGCGTGATGCCGCCGGCTTCGCCAGACACGACATTGG
>CAMFKC010000255.1 GCA_945956975.1 uncultured Methylocystaceae bacterium
GCGTCTCGTGGGCTCGGAGATGTGTATAAGAGACAGGGCCTGCGTCGCCGCGCCCGCGTGACCGAAAAGCTCGAAAAGCTCGCCGCCGCCGATGCGCTGCGCGCCGTCAAATTCGCGGAGGTTGTCGTCCTGCTGCTCGACGCCACCATCCCCTTCGAGAAGCAGGATCTGACCATCGCCGATCTCGTCGAGCGGGAAGGCCGCGCGCTCGTCATCGGGCTCAACAAATGGGACCTGGTCGACGACGTCGGCGGCGCCCGGATCAAGGAATTGCGCGAAGAGGCCGCACGGTTGCTGCCGCAATTGCGCGGCGCGCCGGTCATTTCGCTGTCGGGCGCGACAGGCAAGGGCATCGACAAGCTGATGGCGGCAGTGATGGCTGTCCAGGAAACCTGGAATCGCCGCATCTCGACCTCGCGCCTCAACCGCTGGCTCGAAAGCGCGATCGAGCAGACCCCGCCGCCGGCCGTCTCCGGCCGCCGCATCAAGATTCGCTACATTACCCAGCCCAAGGCGCGCCCGCCGTATTTCGTGCTGTTCGGCAACCAGCTCGATCAATTGCCGACAAGCTACGAGCGCTATCTCGTCAACTCGCTGCGCACGCATTTCGATCTGCCCGGCGTGCCGTTGCGTTTGTCGAAGCGCACGGGCGAAAACCCCTACGAGAAGAAGAAGCGCTAATCCGCCAGCGCCTCGCGCGCGTGTGCGCAATGGCGCCGCCCGCGCTGCACAGCGCGAGCACTCTGCCTGCTCAAAGGGGCAGACAGATGCGCGAAGAACTGCGACGGGCGATCGAGCACGCCTACGATATTTTTCCCGAGATGAAATGGCGGGGCCGCAACGCCACCGTCTGCAAGTGCTGCGTGTCCGAACTGAATGCGCGCGATCTTGCGAAGATTGCGCGCCGCGAACTCGATGCGGAGCTGATCGGCGAATATCTGGGCTCCGCACATCACGTGGAGGAGGGCTCCGCCGCACAGGAGGTCCGCCATTTCCTGCCGCGCATCTTTCAGCTCTTGGCCGAAGGCGAGGAGACGAGCCTGTCCGGCAACGAATGCGCATTGATCCGCCTCGGCAAGGGCGCGCTCGGCTGGGGCAAGGAGACTTATCGCGACCTTTGGGGCCGGCGCGAAGTCGAGGCGGTCGACCGCTTCCTGCGCGCCTACTGGCTCGACGTGCTGTCGCAGCAGCCCGAACTGTTCGAACGTCCCGAGACGCGTGAAATCCTGTTCGACGAGCATCGCGCGGAAGAGGCGCTCTGCATGGTCGCCAAGGCGGGGGGCGATGTCGCGAGCCTGCTCGCGCTGTGGGACGAGGACGCGAGCTTCGCCGCGGCGCTCCACGTCGCGAACCTGATCAGCAACGCGATGGGCCGCTCATGGCGTCCCGCCGGGCTTCTGGAAGAGGGCGCGCTCGGCAATCCGCATTGGGAGGACCAGCCCGAAGGGGTGAAGCTGATCGTCGACTGGCTTTGCAGACCTGCGCAGTGCAAACGCCTGCTCGACGCCTTCATGCAGGCGGAGCAGGGTTCGGTGGAAAGCGTGGCGCTGTCGGAGGCGCACGACGAACTGGAGCGCGTCCTGGTGCTGCGCTGGAGCGGCGCGACGACCGGGGCATAGAAAAGGGCGCCATTTGATGCTACTTTTCGTGCCATCGGAGACTGCCCATGCGGACCACGCTTGCGATGGATGACGAGCTTCTCGCAAAGGCTCAGGAATTCACCGGCATCAAGGAGAAGTCGGCGGTCGTCCACGAGGCCCTTCGCGCTCTGGTCGAGCGCGAAGCGGCGCGTCGTCTCGCCATGCTCGGGGGCAGCGACGCCAAGGCGAAAGCGCCACCCCGCCGCCGCGCGAAATGATCCTCGTCGATACGTCGATCTGGATCGATCATCTGAGGTCGTCCGAACCGGCGCTCGTCGAGGCGCTCGAACAGGGCCAGGTTCTCGCTCATCCGATGATTGTCGGGGAAATCGCCTTGGGCAGCCTGCGGCAGCGCGGGCTCGTCATCGCATTGTTGGGGGATCTGCCATTCGCGCGAGTCGCGACGCACGACGAGATGCTCGGATTTATAGAGGCTCAGCGGTTGTCCGGGATCGGCATCGGCCTTGTCGACGCCCATCTGCTCGCATCCGCGCGGCTCACCCCGAACGTGCGCCTGTGGTCACGCGACAAGCGTCTCCGCGAGGCCGCAAGGCGATTGAAGGTCGACGCCGCAGAACTTGATTGAGTCGGCTAAGCCGGGTCGCGAAAACTCAGCAGCTTGCCCTGCGGGAAATCATACAGCTTGCCCGTCTCGTTCCAGTCCGGCGCGCAGAGCGCGGCAATGGCAGGTGCGGCGTCTTCCGGCGTCTTGAGCGTCATCGGATCCTCGCCCGGCATGGCCTTGGCGCGCATGGCCGTGCGCAGCGGGCCGGGATTGAACATCGAGACGCGGATGTTGGTGATGTTCTTCGTTTCCGCCGCATAGCTGCGCGCGATCATGTCGAGCGCGGCCTTGGTCGTGGCGTAGAGGCCCCAATAGGCGCGGGGTTCCGCGCGAGTGCTGGCGCCCGACGACATGAACACGACGCGGCCGGCGTCCGAGCGCTGCAGCAGCGGGTCGAGCGAGCGGATGAGCCGCCAGTTGGCCGTCACGTTGACGGACATGACCTTGTCCCACTCTTTCGGGTCGATATGCCCGAGTGGCGAGAGCACGCCGAGCAGGCCGGCGTTGCCGACGAGAATGTCGAGCCTGCCCCAGCGCTCGTGGATGGCGGCGCCCAGCCGATCGATCGCCTCGTGGTCCGCGAGATCGCACGGCACGAGCGTCGCCTCGCCGCCGAGCTTGCGGATCTCGTCGTCGAGTTCTTCCAGCGCGCCTTGCGTGCGCGCTAGCGCGATCACATGCGCGCCGCGCCGCGCGAGTTCGAGCGCGACCGCACGGCCGATGCCGCGCGAGGCGCCGGTGACGAGGGCGATGCGATTGGAAAGGGAGGTCATGCAAACGGTCTCGCTGAAGCCTTCTTGCGGGGGCTTGTATCACGTTATGCGACAGCCATCGCCGGCGGGAGCGTCGCACCCCGAGCCTTCAGGCTCGCAAGTTTCCAAGCGAGCCTTCAGGCTCGCAAGTTTCGAAGCGAGCCTGAAGGCTCGCGGTCCAGGGCTCAGCCCGCTTCCGCCAGCAGCGAAAGCTGCTGCTTGCCGTTGTCGCCGCCGACGTCGGTCAGCACGGTCGGATAGTCGCCGGTGAAGCAATGGTCGGTGAATTGCGGGCGCTGCGGATTGCGGCCGTCTTCGCCCATCGCCTTGTAGATGCCGTCGACCGACAGGAAGGCGAGCGAGTCGCATCCGATGTACTGGCGCATTTCCTCGAGATTGTGGGTCGCCGCCAGCAGCTTGTCTCGCTGTGGCGTGTCGATGCCGTAGTAATCGGGGTGGGTGATCGGTGGCGAGGAAATGCGGAAGTGCACTTCCTTGGCGCCGGCGTCGCGCATCATGCGCACGATCTTCACCGAAGTCGTGCCGCGCACGATGGAATCGTCGATCAGCACGATGCGCTTGCCCGCCACCACGCAGCGGTTGGCGCTGTGCTTCATGCGCACGCCCAGTTCGCGCACGTTCTGCGTCGGCTGGATGAAAGTGCGCCCGACATAGTGGTTGCGGATGATGCCGAGCTCGAAGGGAATGCCGGATTGCTGAGCGTAGCCGATCGCCGCCGGCACGCCGGAATCCGGCACGGGCACGACCACGTCCGCTTCCACGCCCGACTCGCGCGCGAGCTGCGCGCCCATCGCCTTGCGGACGTCGTAGACGGGGCGGCCGTGCACCACGGAATCCGGCCGCGAGAAATAGATGTATTCGAAGATGCAGGGGCGGGCCGGCTGCTGCGGAAACGGCTTCAGGCTCTCGATGCCTTCATCCGAGATGACGACGACTTCGCCGTTCTGGATGTCGCGCACGAAGCGGGCGCCGATGATGTCCAGCGCGACCGTCTCGGAGGCCAGAATGTACTTGCCGTCGAGTTCGCCGAGCACGAGCGGGCGGATGCCCAGCGGATCGCGCGCGCCGATCAGCTTCTTGTTGGTCAGCGCCACCAGCGAATAGGCGCCCTCGAGCTGCCGGATCGCCTCTATGAAGCGTTCGACAATGCGCTGCTTTCGGCTGCGCGCCACCAGATGCAGCACGACTTCTGTGTCCGAGGTGGACTGGTAGATCGCGCCGTCGCGGATCAGTTCGCGACGGAGCGTCAGGCCGTTGGTCAGGTTGCCGTTATGGGCGACGGCGAAGCCGCCGGACGAGATTTCCGAGAACAGCGGCTGGACGTTGCGCAGGATCGTCTCGCCGGTGGTCGAATAGCGCACATGCCCGATCGCGCTGTCGCCGCGCAGGCCCTGCATGGTGCTCGCCTTGGAGAAATGGTCGCCGACGAGGCCGAGGCGCCGCTCCGAATGGAAGCGCTGGCCGTCGAAGGAGACGATGCCCGCCGCCTCCTGGCCGCGATGCTGGAGCGCGTGAAGGCCGAGCGCCGTGATGGTGGCGGCTTCGGGGTGCCCGAAAATGCCAAACACCCCGCACTCTTCGCGCAGGGTGTCGCCATCCATGTCCAGGTTCGCAAGGTCTAGGTCGTGATCGAGCTGCGGGTCGCTCACGGGGGATTTGCTCGGGTCCTGCGTCATCTCAACACGCTCCATGCGAACATCGTCCGCCTTCGGCCGTCTTCATCCCGGTGCGCCCGCTTGGCGGGTCTATCTGCGTTGCTGCCCCGGCGCGCCGGTCGCCAGCGAATCGAGCTTCTGCCTGTCGGCGGGCTTGATCGCGGGCGTGGACTCGGAGCGCTGGCTCGCGC
>CAMFKC010000256.1 GCA_945956975.1 uncultured Methylocystaceae bacterium
ACATAGCCCATGGCGCAGGGCGCGCCGAGGCTCGGTCCGAACCCGCCCGACGTGATCTTGCCGATCACGCGGCCGTCCGGCGTTGCAATTTCCACGCCTTCGCGCGCCGGCTGCCGTCCCTCGAACGACAGGCCCACGCGCACGCGCGCAGGGCCTTCCGCCAAAGCCTTCTGGATGCGCGCCGCGCCGGGAAAACCGCCGTCCGTGCGGCGGCGCTTCGAGATCGACCAGTTCAGCGCCGCCTCGATCGGGTCGGTCGTTTCGTCGATGTCGTGGCCGTAGAGGCAGAGCCCGGCCTCCAGCCGCAGCGAGTCGCGTGCGCCGAGCCCGATCGGGAGGCAGTCGGGATGCGACAGCAGGCGCTCGGCAAAGGCCTCCGCCTGCGAGGCGGGGATGAGGATTTCGTAGCCGTCCTCGCCGGTATAGCCGGAGCGGGTCACGAAGAGCGGCGAATCGTGCCACTCGAACTCGCCGCCCTGCATGAAGACCAGGCCCTGCACGCCGGGGATCAGCCCTTCGACGACGTCGACCGACTTCGGTCCCTGGACCGCGAGCAGCGCGCGGTCCTCGAGCACGTCCAGCGTCAGATCGGGGAGCTTTTCGCGGATGAGCGCGAAGTCGACCGCCTTGCGGCCGGCGTTGCAGACCAGGAACAGCCGCTCGGGATCGCCGGGCAGCCGCGTCACCATCAGATCGTCGATGATGCCGCCGTCGGGGTTGAGGAACTGCGTGTAGCGCGTGCGGCCGGGCGCAAGCGAGGCGATGTCGCCGGGCACGAGCGTCTCGAGACGGGCGGCGGCGTTCGGGCCTTCCAGGATCGCCGGGCCCATGTGCGAGACATCGAACAGCCCGCATTTTTCGCGCGTGTGCAGATGCTCCGTCATCACGCCGGTCGGATACTGGATCGGCATGTCGTAGCCGGCGAACGGCGCCATGCGCGCGCCGAGCCGCAGATGCAGGGCGTGCAGCGGCGTGCGCGCGAGCTGTTCGGTCGAAGAGGAATCGGCCAAGGGACCTCCGGAATCGGGACACGCGTCCGCAGGCAATTCAGGCGCGGAGCGCATTGTGCGCTCCATGCCGCCGGCGGCGCCCCCTCTGTCCCGTGACCTGAGAGATTTCCCGAGCGTTAGAGCGCGCGGTTACCCCCGTCGGTGGACGCTTGCGCGATGCGCAGCGCCGCTTTCCAGAGCGTCATCCTTTCGCGGTCCGTTTGCCTGAGCGTTTCCGGGGCGGTTGCGCCTTCGGCGCCGGCGCCGCCCGAAAGCGCGCCGGTCTCTTCCGCGAAAGATCTTGAACTGACCCGGCCACATGTAACGGGCCGCGCGGCCAAGTCAATCGCCGCGCTGCAACAGCGCCCCCACGCCTGTGGAAAGGCCCTTCAGCCGTTGGGCTTCTGCTTCATCCAGATGACGACCAGCGTGGTTGTGGCGAGGGCCGCCAGCACCTGCAGCCAGAAGAACAGCACGAAATCGATCAGCGCTCCCACCGGCGGCGCGCCGGGCAGGGAATTGCGAACGGCGGGAATGACGAACATGAAGGCCGCGACCCAGGTCATCATCGAGAAATCGATCTTGCGGCCCTGTTCGGCCACCTGCCAGGCGACCGACAGCGCCGCGATGGCGACGACCAGGAGGCAGATCGTCGATAGCGCCGCCAGGAAGATCACCGAGCCGGAGCGTCGCACCTCGAGCGAGATATCGTCGTCGCTGCCCATGCCCTTGATGTCGGTGAGCGTCGCCTTGATCCCATGCGGCGTCGTGCCCAGCCCGGCGACGATGGCGACGGGCTTGCCTTTGACGAAGGCCTCGCAGTCGAAATCGAAACGGTAGCGGTCGAAGGGATAGTCGAGAATGTCGCCGGAGTCGGCGATGATGGTGATGTCCCAGGGCGTCATCCGGGTATTGGCGCGGAACGTGTAGGTCTCCGGGCCCGTGCCGGGGTCGATCCGCACCTCGACGTCTTCCGTCAGCATGCCGTCCTTGAGCAAAGAGCCGGACACCGGCTTGATGTGGACGGCGAGCTTTTCCTCCTGCAGGTGGGTCACGCCGATCGAGACGCGCAGGGCGACGTCCGCGCCGCGGGGGTCGACCGCCTTGGCGTCGCGCGATTCGCGCACGAAAAAGATCAGCGGCAGGGCGTAGAGCAGCAGACACGCAATCGCGATGACGACAGCCTTGGGCGTGATGCGGCGGCGCCAGCTCGCCCACGATTTCGGCGCGGCGGCCGCCGCCGCCATGGCGGCTGCGGCCTCGGCCTCGGCAAAATCGCCTTCGAAATCCGACAAGAGCTTTTCGGCCGCGGAGCGCGCCAGTTCGAGCTCCGCCTCCCGCACCTCCGGCGGCAGGTTCTGCTGCGAGAGATTGGCCTCGATATGCGCGCTCAGCGAGCGGATGGCCTCCGCTCGTTCCGTCGCAGCCAGGGGCGCGTCTGCAAGCGCGGTTTCGAAATACTCGACATAGCGTGTGTCTTCCATTTTCGAAGGGCCGCACGTTGGGGGTGGTTGTTTCTGCCGACAACTGGGCTATTAGCGTTCAAACGTTGACCTGTAAACGCGCCTTGCAACGGCGCCTGCGACCAAATTGGGGGCTTGATGTCCGGACGGGAAAACAGGATCCGCCGTACTGTTGCGGCGGCTTTCATCGCGGCCGCGCTTCCGGGCTGCATGGCGACCGAGCGCACGATCGACAGCAACATATCCACGGCGAATTCTTGGGCGGCGGTCGCCCTGTTCGACAATCGCGACGCCGGGCGCGATCGCGCGCTGAAGTCCGACACGCTTGATGTGCTCGCGCTTTCGGGCGGCGGCGCGGACGGGGCGTTTGGCGCGGGCGTCCTCATCGGCTGGACGGAGTCCGGCAAGCGTCCGAAATTCGACGTGGTCACCGGCGTCTCGACCGGGGCGTTGCAGTCGACCTTCGCGTTTCTCGGACCGCAATACGACGAGCAACTGCGGACGCTCTACACCTGCACCTGCTCGCATGACCTGTTTGCGCATCGGGGCGTAGCCGGTCTGCTTGGCGACAGCCTGATGGACACCGACAAGCTCGGCGAAAAGCTCGAGCAGGTTCTGACCGACGAGATCCTGGACAAGGTGGCCGCCGAGCATCGCGCCGGTCGCCGGCTCTATGTTGCGACCACGAATCTGGACGCAGGCGTCGTGACGGTCTGGGACATGGGCAAGATCGCCTCCAGCGAGCACGAATGGCGTGGCGTCCTCTATCGCGAGATCCTGCGCGCTTCGGCAGCCGTGCCCGGCTTCTTCCAGCCGGTGATGATCCACCCGCACGAGGATGGCCAGGACGAGAAGGGCCAGATGCACGTCGACGGCGGCGTGAAGGCCCCGATTCTCCTGCGCTCTTTCATGCTGCAGCGCCCGGCCCGGGCGAAGAATGTCTACATGCTCGTCAACGGCGGCATGCGCCTGACATCAGAGCATGCGTCGGTTTCAGCCGGCGTCATGAGCATCGCCAAGAAGTCGATCGCGGAAATGCTGCGCGGCCTGCTCTACAAGACGGTCCACCAGTCCTACGTCGTGGTCCGGCAGTCCAGGGCGGGCTTCAACCTCGGTTATGTGCCCGACAGCGTGCCCGAGACCAAAAACCCGCTGGAATTCGATCCGGCGGAAATGCGCGCCCTGTTCGAGGCTGGACGGGAGGCCGCCCGCCGCCCGGATTTCTGGAAACCGGAGCCGCCGCGCCTCGAGCAGACCGAACGGATCGCCGCCCGGCGGTGACGAAGGCCTGACAGCGCGCGTTCCGGATCAGCGGCGATGCCGGTTGCGGCGCCGGTCGCGCACTTCGCCGCCGCCCTTGCCCATGGACAGGACGACTTCGTAATCGTCCGCGGCGCGTTCGTTGATGAAGGGGACGGCGAGCGGATCGGCGATCAGCGCGTTGATCGCATTGCCAGAACCGCTCACCGCGCCGCCGACCTGATAGGTCTTGGAAGCCAGGACGGTCTCGTCGCCGGTGCGGCGCACCGCTATGGTCAGCGGCGCGGTATAGCTGCCGGGCCCGCCGGCAGGCCCGATCACCGTCCGCGTTTCGACGCCGACGCGAATGAGGAGCTGCCCGCCGGACTGCGAGCACTCGCGCGCCACGTCGCCGATCGAGATCTGGTAGCGCACGCTCGAGGATTCGGCGCCGCCGACGCGGAAGGCCGACATGCCGGGCTCGACCTGCACGACCGGGCATTCGATCCGCGCGGTCGCGGTCTTGCCGGGCAACGGGGGAGCGCTGGCCGAATTGAAGGCGAGCAGGTTGCCGATCTTGCTGGTGACCTTGTCATCGCCGCCCGCCACCGAACCCGCGGGCCCGCCGCATCCCGCCAGCACAAGGCCCGTAGCCACGGCCGCCGCCGCGTACAAGCCGCGGGCAGGCAGCGTCAAGATATCAACGCGCATGATCGAAACTCCCAACTTTGCCCGCTGTATAGCCGCTGGCGGCGTTTCAGGCCAGCGCGCTCCATGACCTCAGGGCAGGGCTTCGAATCCCGGCCCGAAGCCGGCGAGATTGAGCGGGATGCCGACGCCTTCCTCCGGCGTCTGGTAAATGATGAATGTCGCGGTCTTGCCTGTCTTGAGCTGGTCGACCAGCTTGTCGTCCATGATCACCTCGGCCACGCAGCCGGTCGGCAGGCAGCGCACGAAGCCTGCGCGGCCGATGTCGACCTGGTCCACCTTGAGGCCGAGCCCGTTGGGCAACAGGACGCCGAGCGGGGCGATGACCCGGAGCAGGCGGCTCTTGCCGTCGGACGTCTTGAGCGTGATCACGACCAGGTTGATGT
>CAMFKC010000257.1 GCA_945956975.1 uncultured Methylocystaceae bacterium
GAGATTCATGAGCGTCTCGTGGGCTCGGAGATGTGTATAAGAGACAGCGGCGACGAGATCGCTCCGCACGGACGGAGGAAGAGCCTGACGTGACAGCAGGGCCTCGCGCAACTCGCCGTCGAATCCATAGCGCTCGACCATGCGGCGCATCGAGAATTCCGGTATGTCCGCGCCCGGATTGACCGCCAACGCGATGAGGGGCTCCCGCGCCGCGACTTCGGCGATCGCAGCGGCGACAGCCGCCGAAACGCTTGGGCGCAGCGCTATCGCGGCCTGTGCGAAGGCGTCGCCAATGGCGGCGCAATCGATCAGTTCGCCGTCGCCGAGCAAGGGCGAGCGGGACAAGACGGGGGTTGCGACGTCAGACTGGTCGTTGGCGAGGGCGACGACAACTGCGATTGGCGCTTCGGCAGCGCTGGCGAAGGACTCTGACATCGCTTTGCGGACCGACGGCGCGGGATCGTCGAGCAACGCTGTCAGCGCCACTTCCGCCTCCCGACGCTCCTGCGCGTCAAAATCAGCGTAAAGGTAGGCTCGGGCCAGCGAACCTGCGCCCTCGGCGCGTTCGGCGGAAGATGCCGTGGCCGCCCATTGCATGAACTTGCGTACGATCATCGGGAACGGAAACTCTTGACCGGACAGGAGGTCCGGCGCGCTTCCGATCATCTTCGGTTATGGTAAACGGAGCTTTAACCGAGCGGTCCCGCCTCCGAATTCGGCATTTGTGCCGCCCGCGAAAGCAGGTATCCAGACTTCAAGACCACTCCAACGAGGAAATTGCCCATGTCCCAATCCGGCGTCCGCCACCCCCGCGGCGGCCTCTACTTCGAGGATTTTACGGTTGGCCGCGTGTTCAAGCACGGGCTGACCCGAACCGTGACGCAGATGGACAACATGCTGTTTTCCAACATGACGCTCAATCCCCAGCCGCTCCACATCGATGCGCATTTCTGCGAAACCGAAACGCAATGGGGCAGACCGCTGATGAATTCGCTGTTCACTCTCGGCCTGCTGATCGGAATTTCGGTGAACGACACGACGGTGGGCACCACGATCGGCAATCTCGGCATGACCGGCGTGAAGTTTCCCGCGCCTGTCTTCGAGGGTGACACAATTCGCGTCGAGACCGAGATCACCGGAGCGCGCGAATCCAAGTCGCGCAAGGACGCGGGCATCGTCGATTTCTTCCATCGCGCCTACAAGCAGGACGGCACCCTGGTCGCCGAATGCAAACGCCAGGGGTTCATGCTCAAGAGGCCAGCAACGACGGTGGAAGTCTGATGCGCTCGCAGCTTTTCGTTCCCGGCGACTCCGAGAAGAAACTCGCCAAGGGGCTCGACGCCGGCGCTGATTGCCTGTTCGTCGACCTCGAGGATTCCGTTGCAAACGCCAACAAGCCGGCTGCGCGGGCGATGACCCGCCAGTTTCTCGCGAGCGCCCGCAAGGCCGAGCGCCGTCCGCTGCTCTATGTGCGTGTCAACGCGCTCGACACCGGGCTGACGGACGCCGATCTGGACGCCATCATGCCGGGCGCCCCAGATGGCATCCTTTTGCCGAAAGCGCAGGGCGGCGCAGACGTGCAGCACCTGGCCGCCAAGCTCGCCGTGCGCGAGGCCGAAAACGACCTGCCCGACGGCGGGACGCGGATATGCTGCGTAGCGACTGAAACCGCGAGCGCCGTGTTCGGGCTGGCTTCCTACAGGAGTTCGAGCCGCCGCCTGGCCGCACTCACCTGGGGCGCGGAGGACCTGTCGGCTGACCTCGGAGCCGAAACCAACCGTCTGGCCGATGGCGCGCATGCGCCGGTTTACATCCTCGCGCGCAACATGACGCTGCTGGCGGCTGTTTCGGCAGGCGTTCAGCCGATCGACACAGTCTATCCGAACTTCCGCGACGAGGCGGGTTTTCGCCGCGAATGCATCGAGGCCAGGCGCGATGGGTTTACAGGCAAGATGGCCATCCATCCCGCACAGGTGCCGATCATCAACGAGATTTTCACGCCGCCGGCGGAGGAAATCGAACGCGCTCGGAAGATCGTGAAGGCCTTCGCGGACAATCCCGCAGCGGGCGTGATCGGTATGGACGGCGAAATGCTCGACAAGCCGCATCTCGAGCGCGCACGCAAGTTGCTGGCGCGGATCAGCGTGGCGCGCTGACGCGCAACGGTCCAGACACAGTTCCGCCTCCTGACTCTGCTAGGAGCGCGGGGTGTTGGAGGAAAACATCATGTCGTCGAACCCGAAGCAGGAGCGGATCGTCCTGTTCGGCCTCCTCGGTCTTTGCTTCGTCATCGGGCTGATGCTGTTGTTCGTCACGGTGTTCGGCGGCGGCATCGCCGGCGAGTGATCTTCCCTGGCGCAGCGCGATTGACGTGCGATGCCCGGAGCGTCGTTAATGGCCATGCCTGCGCGGCGCGCGCGGGGGATGGAGGCGCTCTTGGCAACTTATAACGTCGTTCCTGTCACGCCTGCGGACTATCGACGGCTCGCGGAACGGCGGTTGCCACGCTTTCTGTTCGACTACATCGATGGCGGCGCCAACGCGGAAATTACCCTTGCAGCCAATACCGCAGGCTTTCGCGACATCGTGTTGCGACAACGCGTGATGCGCGACGTATCGAAGATCGATACGTCCACGCAATTGTCCGGCATGCAGGCCGCCATGCCTGTCGTTCTCGCGCCGGTTGGCATGGCCGGCATGATGGCGCGGCGCGGTGAGACTCAGGCCGTGCGCGCGGCCAACGCAGCGAATATTCCGTTCACCCTCTCCACTGTCGGCATTTGCGATCTCGCAGAGGTGAAGGCGGCGTCGTCCAAGCCGTTCTGGTTCCAGCTCTATATGATGCGCGATCGCGGCGTCGTTCAGGACCTTCTGGCGCGCGCCGAAGCGGCGGGATGCACGACGCTCGCCTTCACCGTAGACCTCGCAATCACCGGCATGCGCCATCGCGACCTGCGCAATGGCGCATTGTCCGCCTCACTCAACGCGCGCGCCGTCAAGGCGTGGGAGATCGCGCGCCATCCCCAATGGACGCTGGATGTCGCGATGCGCGGTCGCCCTCACGGCTTCGGAAATCTTTCCGATAGAGTGCCCGATCCTGGACGGCTTGAGGCGTTTACAGCCTGGGTCGCCAGCCAGTTCGATTCCTCCGTCACCTGGAAGGATATCGAATGGCTTCGCAGCATCTGGAAGGGCCGCCTGATCATCAAGGGCATTCTGGAAGCCGATGATGCGCGGGCCGCAATTGCAGCCGGCGCGGATGGCGTGATCGTGTCGAACCACGGCGGAAGACAGCTCGACAGCGTCGCTTCGTCGATTTCCAAACTGCCCTCTGTCGTCGATGCGATCGGCGACCGTGCGGAGGTGTTCATGGATGGCGGCGTGCGCAGCGGCGTCGACGTATTCAAAGCGCTCGCGCTTGGCGCAAAGGGCGTGTTGATGGGCCGCCCCTGGGTGTGGGCGCTGGCCGCACAGGGCGAGGCCGGAGTCCGAAACACCCTGGCGGTCATGCAGCAGGAACTGCGCATCGCAATGGCGCTATCTGGCGTCAACCGCATCGCCGACATCGGCCGCGATGCGATCGACGATACGGCCATGCGCCGTTAGCTACTTCGGCCGCTCCATCTGGAACAGGCTCTCGACCACTGCATAGTCCGCAAGATATCCGCAGCGCGCGATTGGCTTGATCTCGGCGAGCTGAAACTCGCCCTTGTCGTCGATAAAGGCGGGATCGATATGCACGCCGACGACTTGACCGAGCACCAGCCAGTAGTCGATGCCCTTGCCGTCGACATCCTTCAGTTCCTGGATCGAGGTCACCTTGCATTCCATCGCCACGGGACTCTTGGCGACGCGCGGCGGCTTGACGAAATTGCACGGCGCCATCTCGAGTCCGGCATGAAGGAATTCATTGTCGCCGCGAGGCAGAGTGGCGGACGTCTCGTTCATCGCATGCCGCAGGTCCCAAGTCGGCATGTTCCAGACGAATTCGCCGGTTTCCTGAGCGAAGGCGAGCGAGTCCTTCACGCCGACCGACGAGAAGGCGAGGATCGGTGGGCGATCCGCGACCGCATTGAAGAAGGAGTACGGCGCAAGGTTGACCGCGCCATTCGTGCTCATCGTTGTCACCCAACCGATGGGCCGCGGCGCGATGATCGCCTTGAACGGGTCGTGGCGCAGGACCGCACGGTCGCGATTTTCAGGGGCGTAGAATAGCAAGGGGCGGCTCCGGTTCGGGTTCGCCGCACAGAATAAGGGCCGAGCTAGCCGATTCAATGTCTCAGGGTGAAGGTCTGCGCTGCAGCCGGCTTACTTCTGCGGTACGAGCGCTCCATTGAGGCCGCCTGGCGCTTTTTCCTGTGCCGGCTCAGGAGGAAGCGGGTTTGGGCCCAGCGAGACGATGTAGCCGACGAGATCGGCGACTTCCGGTCGCGACAATGACATATCGGGCATCTGGCCGTGTGGCTTCGTCAGGAAAAGCGTAAGATCGCGGGCGCTTCTGCGCTGCGCGATATTAGAGAAGGTCGGCGCATCCGCGCTCGCGCCCTTCTGGTCGTTCGAGACGACATGACAAGCCGCGCACCAGTGGGATGCGAGCTTCAGTCCGTTTTCGAGATCGGCGCCGGCGGCGGGGCCGATTGCGAAGAGGAAGCCTAAAAGGCCGATCATTTGCGAGAGGCGTTTCATGTGGCCATGGTCTGCCCAATCGCCCGACCCGTCTTTGCCCTGCATCAAGGGCGGCCGACGACAGTCTCCGTCCAGGCC
>CAMFKC010000258.1 GCA_945956975.1 uncultured Methylocystaceae bacterium
GGCGGGGGCTGGGCCGCCGCATCGCCGTCTCCTCGCTCTGGCGGACGCCGCCCTGGGGACGGGTCGATCAACCTGATTTTTTGAACGCCTGCGCGCTTTACGAGACACGCCGCCCGCCACGCGCGTTGCTGTCGGACCTCAAACGCATCGAGCGCGATCTCGGCCGCGTCGACGGCGAGCGATGGGGCCCGCGCGTCATCGATATCGATATCCTCTTCTATGGCGATGCAGCGATCGACGATCCCGATCTCGTCATCCCGCATCGCGAACTGCAGAACCGCGCCTTCGTCCTCGCGCCGCTCGCCGAAATCTATGGCGCGCTGCAGATCGGCGGCGTGAGCGTGGCGGATGCGCTGGCTCGTGTCGATCGCGCGGGCCTGTCTATAATGATCGAGGGAAGCGGCTGGGCCGACAGCGAAGAGGAACTCATGGGCGAGACGATTACGTTGACGTGCAAGGACGGCGCGCAGATTTTAGCCTATCGCGCGCGTCCGGCAGGCAAACCCAAGGGCGGCATGGTCGTGCTGCAGGAAATCTTTGGCGTGAACCATCACATTCGCGCCGTCGCCGACAGATACGCCGCAGCTGGCTATCTCGCGATTGCGCCCGCCTTGTTCGACCGCGTCGAGAAGGGCGTCGAACTCGGTTATGGCATGGAGGATCGCCCGCGCGCGATGGATCTGCGCAGCCGCACGAGGATCGAGGACACCCTGGCCGATGTCGCCGCTGCGATCGAAGCCGTGAAGGACGGCGGCAAGGTTGGCGTCGTCGGTTATTGCTGGGGCGGCACGCTCGCTTATGCAGCCGCCGCGCGCCTGTCCGGCATCGCCGCCGCCGTCGGATATTACGGCGGCGGGATCGTCGGCATGGCGGCGGAGCGGCCGCGCGTTCCGCTCATGCTGCATTTCGGCGAACACGACAAACACATCCCCCTGAGCGACGTCGAAAAGATTCGTGCCGCTCAGCCGGAAACGCCAGTATTCGTCTATGCCGCCGACCACGGCTTCAATTGCGACGAGCGGGACAGCTACGACGCCGCAGCCGCTGCGGAAGCGGAGCAGCGAACGATGGAATTTTTCGCCGCCGAATTGAAATGAGGGTATCCGGCGCCTTGCGCTCAGGCGCCGGACATGGGCTCCGCGCTTACCACCAGCGGTAGTAGTACACGCGCGGCCGGCGGTAATAGTAGACCGGCCGGTAGTAGCGACGGCGATAGTAACGCCGCCGGTAGAAACGCCGGCGATAGTACCGCCGATAGACGCGCCGGCGACGCCAACGCCGGTGGCGCCAGCGGGCCTTTTCTGTTCTGACGCTTTCCATGTCGGCGTCTTTTGCGACCGCTGGTTCGGGCGTCATCGGCGCCGCGTCGATCGGCTTTGCCGCCGGCATGGCTTCGCTCGGCGATGTCTTGAGCAGCGTCGCCGCCGCCAGGCCGCCGAAGAGACCAAGGAATGATCTTCTGTCCACGTTCTCACCCCCCTAGTTGGGTGGATTGACCCGCCGCGCAGCTGATACTGCGCCGCGTGCAGGAGGGCGGCAAGTCTGTCGAAGACGACAGGTGCGCTGGCGCACGCCGATCATTCAGCGCCGGTCGGCCAGGGCCGCTGCTGTGGCCGCATGTGTTCCCACGCGCGGGACATCTGGAGGACGCCGAGGTCGTCGAAACGGCGGCCCGCAATCTGCAGCCCGATCGGCAGGCCCGCGGATGTATATCCACAATTGATCGACGACGCCGGTTGCTCGGACATGTTGTAGGGCAGCGTGAAGGCGATGTGCTCGAACGGCCGTTCCGGATCGTTGGTCGGGCTTGGCAAGTCGGCGTCGAAGGCGGGAATCGGCGCAGTCGGCGAGAGCACGTAGTCGAACCGCCGCGTCGCGGCTTCCGTCGCCTTCCGTATGGCCATGGATTGCGCGAATCCGGAATAGACGTCCTGCCCGCTGAAATCCGCAGCCGACTCCGCCCAGGCGCGAATAAAAGGCAGAATCTTCGCTTTGCGTTCCTCCGTCAGGCCGACGATGTCCGCATAGGCGCGCGCACGCCAGAATCGATCCTGGCCGTCCAGCATCTCTCGCGTCAGAAAAGGCGACAGCGTTTCAACGACGGCGCCCGCGGCCTCGAACGCACGCGCGGCCGCCTCGACGGCTGCGCGAACCTCGGGGTCGACCGGCAAGCCGGCGCCCGGATCGAGATGCAGCGCGATGCGCAATCCCTTTACGTCGCGATCGAGAGCGCTCCAGGAAATCTCCTGCCAAGGCAGACTCATATGGTCGCGTGGATCTGGCTGGCTCAGGACTTCCATGAAAAGCGCGGAATCTTCGACTGTCCGCGTCATCGGTCCGGCAACGCGGCCCAGGAAGGGCGGATCCATCGGCACGCGGCCCAGGCTCGGCTTGAGCGTGAAAATACCGCACCAACCCGCCGGCAGGCGAACCGAACCGCCGATATCCGTTCCAATGTGCAACGGCCCGTAGCCTGCCGCCGCAGCGGCCCCCGCGCCGCTGGACGAGCCGCCTGGCGTCTTGCCGAGGTCCCAGGGATTTCGGGTGAGCTTGTGAAAGCTCGACCTCGAAGACGAGAGCATGCCGTAGTCGGGCATCGTCGTTCGCGCGAATATCAGTGCGCCGGACTCCCGCGCGCGCGCCGCGGGCGGCGCGTCTGCGCCGGCCGGATGCAGGTCCATGGCCGCGGAGCCGAGCGGCATGGCCACGCCCTCGGTGGCGATATTCTCCTTGATCGTTAACGGAATCCCATCGATCGGCCCGAGCGGCGCGCCTCGACGCCAGCGTTCTTGAGATTTGCGCGCCGCGGCGCGCGCGCCCTCGAAGTCCACGGCCCACAGCGCCATCAGGCGTGGTTCAAGCTGCTCTGCGCGGGAAATCACGGCCTCCAGCGTTTCGACCGGAGAGAGGTCGCCCTTCGCATAGGCGCGGCGAAGGTCGGTGGCGGACATGTCGGCGAGGTTCATCGCAAGTCTCCCGTTGCGTCGCCTATCCTACTGAATCGTGCGGGCAAATCGACACGGGTCGAGGACCGCGGAAGCAATTGCTTAATCAACTTGCGGCACTCTCACGGCGGGCGAGGTGGCCAGATCTCCGCCAAGCGGTTCTGCTGTCAGAGAAAAGATCATGGCTGTTGTTGCAATCGTCGATGACCGCGTAACGAACCGGAATATCTTCTCGAAGTTGGCGGCTTCTATCGCCCCGGACATCGAAGTCCATTCGTTCGGCAATCCGCGCGAGGCGCTCGACTGGCTTGCCGGTACGCCCGCGGATCTGGTCATCACCGACTACAAGATGCCGGAAATGAACGGCGCCGACTTCGTCCGCGCCCTGCGCGCGACCAAGGGCGCCTCGGACATCCCTGTCGTCGTGATAACCGTCTACGAGGAACGGTCCTACCGTCTCAGGGCGTTGGAGGCCGGGGCGACGGACTTTCTCAATTCCCCGGTGGACCACCACGAATTCATCACCCGCACGCGTAACCTGCTGGCGTTGCGCCGCCACCAGAAGCTTCTTTCGGACCGCGCCGACACGCTTGCGCAGGAACTCGCCGACAGCGAGCGCTCCCGCGAGCGCGCCATCCGCGATTCCATCGAGCGGTTGGCGCAGGTGATCGACACCCTGCCGGTGCTGATCAATGCCGTGGATCGAGATGGCCGCACGCTGTTCGTCAACGCCTTTGAAACGGACTTTTTCGGCGTGGATCCGGCCGCAGCCGTCGGCCGTCCGCTTGCCGACCTGATCGGCAAAGCCAACGCCGACCGCAATCACACGCTCGACCAACTCGTTTTCACGACCGGACGCGCGCTGCCGGCCTTCGAGGAAAACCTGTCCAGCGCGGACGAGCGCCGCCGCAGCTTCCTGACGACCAAGACGCCCCTGCGCGACCACACCGGCGCAGTAACAGGCGTGCTGACGAGTTCGCTCGACATCACCGCGCACAAGCGTACGGAAGAGCACCTGCGCTATCTCGCGCATCACGACCCTCTGACATCCTTGCCGAACCGCACCCTCCTGTCGGAGAAACTGCGCAGCGCCATCGCCCGCGCGCGGCGGGGCGACAAGATATTCGCCCTGCATCTGATCGACCTGGATGGATTCAAGGCCGTCAACGACGTCTACGGACATTCCGTCGGAGACCGGTTCCTGCAGGCGATCGGCGCGCGTCTTCGCGAAGTCGTCCGCGAGCGCGATACGCTTGCGCGCCTCGGCGGCGACGAATTCGCCATCCTCCAGTCCGATGTCGCCTCCAACTACGACGTCGCCGAATTTTCTGCGCGGATATGCGAGGCGATCGCGGCCTTCGCCGATCCCGAAATCCCGCAGATGAAATCGACGGCCTCGATCGGCGTGGCCATCCATCCGAACGACGGCGCAGATCCCGAAGAATTGCTGCGCAACGCCGATCTCGCCATGTACAAGGCCAAGGCCGAAGGCGGCAACGCCTATTGTTTGTTCGCCGCAGACATGCAAGCGCGCGCACGCAGCGCCATGAGCCTCGAAGCGGACCTGCGCATGGCGCTGGCAAACGAGGAATTCGTTCTCTACTACCAGCCGCAATATGATGTCGTCGCCAACAAGATCATCGGCGTCGAAGCTCTATTGCGCTGGAACCGGCCCGGCGTGGGCATCGTCGGGCCCGGAGCCTTCCTGCCGCAGGCCGAGGAAAACGGTCTGATCATTCCGATCAACGAATGGGTGCTCCGCAAGGCTTGCGAAGACGCGCGGCTTTGGCAGCGCGACGGCTTTGGAATGTTCCG
>CAMFKC010000259.1 GCA_945956975.1 uncultured Methylocystaceae bacterium
GACGAGATGGTCGGAGGCGGCCTTCGAAGCCGAATAGGGCGAGTTCGGCTGATAGGCCGTGTCTTCGCGGAAGAAGCCCTCGTCGCCGAGCGAGCCGAAGACCTCGTCCGTCGAGATGTGATGGAAGCGGAAGGCCGCCTTGCGGTCCTCGTCCAGTCCCCGCCAATGACGCAAAGCCTCCTGCAACAGGGCGAAGGTGCCGACGATGTTGGTCTGGATGAAATCACCGGGTCCGTCGATCGAACGATCGACGTGGCTCTCGGCTGCCAGATGCATGACGATATCCGGATCGAACTCGGCGAAGATCGCACGCATGCGCTCGGCATCGCCGATATCGGCCTGCTCGAAGCGGTAGCGGTTGCTGCCCGAAACGGGCGCGAGCGAGGCGAGATTGCCGGCATAGGTCAGTTTGTCGACGACGCAGACCTCATGCTGCGTCTCGCCGATCAGCTTGCGCACCACCGCCGAGCCAATGAAGCCGGCGCCGCCGGTAACCATAAATTTCAATGACACGCCGTTTCGCTCCGGAGAGTCGAATGTTGAAGAGAGCCGCTAGGAGGCGGCAAGGAAGAAACAGCCCGCCCATGATCTGTCAAGCTCGGGGCGGCCTTCCGTGAGGTTCCTGAAGTCGAACCGAACGCCCACGCGCGGGGAATTGCGGGCGGCGATCACTCGATGCTTGCGGGCGCGGCCCCCAGCCGGCCTTTCACGCCATCCGCCAGCCCGGCGCGAACGGGCCAAAGCGAGCCCGGCGGTCCCTTCAGCGCAAGAAGCCCGATCTGAGCGGCGAGTGCGAGACATGACCGCAGCCGCCAGCGTAGCGGAACATGAGGCAACCGCGCCGTCGCAATCACATTGCGCGCATAGTAGTAGTTGCGGATCGGAGCGTGGCGCAGGATCTGGGGCTTTCCCAATTCCTCCTCGCTCACCGCCTCTCCCCAGCGATGCGGCATGACGAGATCGGTCGCCAGATAAGAGCCCCACCCGCGATCCCAGGCGCGGAAGCCCCATTCGACGTCGATCCCGGCGATGAAGAAATCGTCCCGAAACGGCCCGACCGCCTCGAAGGCGGCAAGGCTCACAAGCGAGCCCGATGTCGGTGCGAAATCGAGGGCCGCGAGGTCGCGACCGTTCCTGCCTCGGCGCCATTCATAACGGATCGGCTTGTAGAAGCCTTCCTGCGGCGGCACGAGACGGGGGGCGACGACGGCGATCTTCTCTCCCAGCTCTTCCAGCGCCGTGCAGCGTGACGTCAGCCGGTCGAGCAAGTCTCGCGGCGGCTCGCTGTCCTGGTCGAGGAGCATGACATGGGTGAAGCCTTCGCTGGCGGCCGTCTCCATGACGACGTTGAGGCCCCGGCCCAGCCCGACATTCTCCTCGCTCTCGATCAGGTGCAGGTCGGTCGGCGCCAGTGCCGCCAGCGCCTCGGCGTTGACGGGGCCGTTGGCGAAGGCGAACAATCTGAGGCCCCGCAGACCTTCGGCCTGACGCGCAAGCAGACCCTTGTCGGGACGGTACAGGACGACGCCGGCACAGGCGCGAGCGCCTCGCATCTGCGTCTCTTTCGCTGTCATTGCGGTGCTACCCCCGTCGGTCACGCTGCCTCGTAGCGCGTTGTCCGGTTCAATCTGGCCGCGCATTATCACGCCGGACAGTTCATGGCAGCACCCCCGGTCGTCGAGAACCGTCGAACCATGCAGGAGTGCGCTGCACAGGCACCAAGGTCTGCCGAACTATTGCCCTCAGAAACGCTGAACGGCGCTTCGAAGACGAGGAGGCGGCCGTCCACTCTCGAAAGCGGGCACAGGCTCAGGCGGGGTTGCAGGTCATGTCCCGAGGCTGGTCATTAGCCGCGTGACAGGCTCCATGCACCAGATGCCGCCAAGCCGTTGCCATAACCCCTCTCGAATTCACGAGAGAGCGCAAGCAGCATCCTGTCACGGCCCGCGGGCGCAGCCAACTGGAAGCCGGCCGGCAGGCCATCGACATGGCCCCAGGGCATCGCGATGGCGGGCAGCCCCACCGCGTTGACGAAGCCGGTAAAGATGGCATGGCCGGGCGGGCCAGGCCGGGATGTCGTTTCCGGATGGCTCTGTTCGGCCGCCCAGGGCAGCGCCGCCGTCGCAAGGCATCAGCAGCACATCGCAGCGGGCGAACAAGGCATCGCGCCGGTGCTTCAGCGCGTTGATCTCGACCAGGATCTCGAAGAGCGCGCTGCCGCCGGCCGCCGGCCGGCGCTCCGCTGCGGTCGTTGGACGGGCAGCATGTCGGGCGCGCGGCGAGTGAATGTCGTAGACGCCAGGGCCGATCTCGTTCGGCGACCTGTGGCCGACGAAGTCGCCGTGGAGCGCGAGGGGAAAGGGCCCGGGAGACGATCGGTTAACCATTTCAGAAGGCGTGGAATGGCGCAAACCAGCGCGGCATGGTACGGATAGATCGATCAGTCATTGCGCGAATGGTCGTCGCGGTGGCTGGCGAAAGCGTATTGCCGGTATCGCATTCTCGGCCGTGATTGGTCGAGAAGGTGGCGCGGGCGATGCATATTCCATAACCTGAGCTCTTCGGCCGTAGCCCTTTGCCGATTTGAAAGGAGGTCTTTCCCCCGAACGCAAGGGCTCAGCGATGACGTATGCTCACGGCACCTGTGTGCCACCCACGACGACGAGCGGCCAGCGGCCCCAGCCCGCGACGCTGCCTGTCTATGCTGTGACGCTGTTCAACAGCCGCGGCACCTCTCTCTTCCAGTGCGCCACGCAGTCCGGCTCCGAGCCGGAGGCCGTGGCATGGGCTCAAAGCGCCTATGGCGATGCGCTCGTTTGCCTCGGCGACCTGCGCGAGCTGACGGACGAGGCGGCGAGCCTGACGGTCGATCCGGCCAGGACGCTGGTGGCGCCGGCGCGGACGCCCGGAAGCATCAAGCTCACCTATTTCGTCCGGATCGCCGGCGAGCCGCGGACCGATGGGCGCCTGCGCAGATTGCGCAAGGCTGAGGCCGTCGCGCTGCTGCGCGGCGTTGCCGAAGCCGACCCCGCGCTGCTGAAGGTCCTGGCCGGGGCCGGGACGATCGACCTGTGCCCGGCCCACATATGGTCGCCGCGCTCCGGCTGGCTGGCCATCAAGTCCTGCTTCCGGACGGCCGACGCGGCCGGGCGCCTGCGCGCCCTCCACCCGGCCTCTCCCGCCCTGCGCCTGGCGGCGGAGCTGATCGTCCTGCGCCTGCTGCTCGGCCTCCAGGAGACCGTCCGCCAGCCACTCGCCCGGCGCTGGAGCCTCGCCAGCCACATGATGCCCTCGGCGACGCTGCGTGCGCTCTCCCGCACCGCGGGTCCGCGGCCGCCGGAGGACCTCATCGCCTGGCTGCACGATCGCGGGCACCGTAGCCTCGCCGCGACCCTCGCGGGGGAGTTCCGGCGATGAGCCGCCGCGACGCGATCCGCTGCGAGGGCTGGAGCCCTGCGCAGCCTTGCAAAAAGAACGAAAAAATCGCGATCGGCGCGATCAATTCCACGATCGCGGCGAGAGCGACGCGCGTCGTCGTGCTGCCCTTCCGCGCGCCCGCGGCGATCCGTCAAGGATCTTTCGATTTCGTCGTGAACGACACCAACCCCGAGCTTCCGCCCATTCACCCAAGACCCGGCAAGGGGACGCGGGATCTAGGACAGGAGAACCCCCATGAGTGAAGTGAAGCGCGCCGAGGCGCTTAAGGTCAAGGCCGTTCGCCAGTGGAAGAAGCCGCGCGCCAATCCGTCGCGGTTTACGCCGGCATGCCGGCTCTTCTATACGGCCCTGCCGAAAGACAAGCGCACCTATCTCAGCCCGCTTCTGCACTATGCGAGCGAGCGTGGGCTCAAGCCAGAGGAGATCGACGATGCGGCGATCGATGCCTATCGGGACCAGCTGGCCTTCTGGGGCGTCGAGGATCCCGCCTCTTTCATTGCGAGCCTCGTCCGGGACTGGAACGGCCTGCAGCGTCAGGGCGCCTTGGCGGGTTTGACGCCGCTGACGTCGCCTGTCGGCAAGCGGGAGCAGGATCGTGCCAGGCGAACGGCGCTGATCTCGCCGTCGGTGATGGCGGAGCTCGACAAGATCCACGACGGTCGGCTCAGGACGCCCAACTCTCCGGAGAACACCTCGTACAACCGGCGAAAGCGGTTTGAGCGGCTGATCGAGGCCGCCGCCGAGGAGGGCTTGACGATCAACCAGATCGCGGACCTCGCCGGTCTGGGCGTGCTGCGCAAGGCCGTTAACCGGCTCTATCCGCGCATCAAGAAGGCCTCCAAGTCGCGCGACATCATGTTGACGGATCTGGAGCGCTTCTTCCGCGACGCGTCCATGGCGTCGCAAGCCGCTGAGGTCGGGCGGGTGCGACGCCAATATCCGCGTGCCGGCATCGGCATCGCGCCGGGGAGCGCTGCCATGATCGCGACCTTCTCGCGGAGCGATATGGTCGCCATCGTAGCGGACGCGATCAACGTCGTCGCTGAGCTCAAGCCGGGCTCGAGTGGCCGGAAGGCGATCGCCTGCGGGCGCGCCGCGATCGCCATCCTGCTCGTCATCTTCAACACCTGCCCGCGCGGGACGATCGAGGCGGCAAGGTTCTGCGGCGGGTCCAAAGGCCGCCCCCGGGCGTCTTTGCTCGGTCCGCATGGCAACGCCGAAACCATCGATCTCGAAGCCAATCTGCCTCCTCTGGCCGTCGCCGCGCTCGATCATTACTACATCGTTCTGGCGTCGTGGATCGGCCAGGCTCCTCAGACG
>CAMFKC010000260.1 GCA_945956975.1 uncultured Methylocystaceae bacterium
TCGTCGGCAGCGTCAGATGTGTATAAGAGACAGATACATAGCGCCCGCCAGCATTTGGGGGTCAACAGACCCGAGAAGGA
Organism: uncultured Methylocystaceae bacterium; assembly: GCA_945956975.1. GTDB lineage: Bacteria > Pseudomonadota > Alphaproteobacteria > Rhizobiales > Beijerinckiaceae > JAJXWB01. Next base: position 81 of record CAMFKC010000260.1, read on the forward strand.
TCTTGGCAACCGGCGTGGACGCGCCAAAAAGGATAGCAGAAACGAGCGCTAACGGGACGCCGGGCCAGAGGTGCGATCTTCGGGACCGACGCCATGGTTTTCACACTAGCTCCATAAATCGCCATATCGCGAGACGTCGGACATTCGGCGCCAACCCGATCAAACGTTCGAGTTTCCACGCAGCATACGCAGCGCATTTATTGTGACCAGTACGGTCGCACCGGTATCGGCGAGAATGGCGGGCCAAAGGCCGGTTATTCCGATGACGGTCGTCACAAGGAAAACGGCCTTCAGACCAAGCGCAATGACGATGTTCTCCCGGATATTGCGCATGGCGCGGCGCGAAAGATCGATCATGGCGGCGACGTCGCCCACGCGACCCTGCAGGGCTGCGGCGTCGGCCGTTTCGAGCGCGACGTCGGTTCCGCCTCCCATGGCGATACCAACATCGGCCGCGGCCAGCGCTGGCGCATCGTTGATGCCATCGCCCACCTTGATCACGATTGCGCCCTGCTTCTGCAACTCGGCCACGATGCACTGCTTGTCCTGCGGCATCAGCTCGGCGCGCGCCTCGATTTTGAGCTGCTTGCCGATCGCCTCCGCCGTTCGCCTGTTGTCGCCAGTCAGCATGATCGTCTTGACGCCAGCCGTTTCCAGCGCCGCGAGGCCTGACGTTGCATCGCCCCGTGGTTCGTCCCTCATCGCAATCAGACCAGCGATGGCTCCGCTCGTAACGACGACGGACACGGTTTTGCCTTCGCTGTTCATCGCGGCGACCATTGCGTCTTGTTCCGCGTTCAGTTCTACACGTGCAGAGGCCGCTTGCGGCGAGCCGACAAAAACCTCTGAGCCTGCCACATCAGCGATGACGCCCTTGCCGCCCAGCGCCCGGGCGTTGGCCGCTGGCTGCTGTGCGACGCCGTCAGCTGCGGCGCGCGCAAGGATCGCGGCCGCAAGCGGATGACTGGAGCCGGTCTCGACTGCGGCCGCCAACCCGAGCAAGTCCGACTGAGATCGCCCGAAGGGCACGATGTCGGTCACGACCGGCTTCCCCTCGGTCAGCGTGCCGGTCTTGTCAAAGCAGGCGACGGTGGCCTTGCCGATCTTCTCTAAAACCGCTCCGCCCTTGATCAACAACCCCCGGCGCGCGCCCGCCGACAGGCTGGCGGCGATGGCGGCCGGGACGGAAATGACGAGGGCGCACGGGCAGCCGATCAGGAGGATCGCGAGGCCTTTATAGACCCACTCGCTCCATGCGCCGCCCCACAGCAAGGGCGGCGCGATCGCCACGAGAGCCGCGACCCCCATCACGCTTGGCGTGTAATAGCGGGAGAACCGGTCGATCAGGCGCTCCGTCGGCGCCTTGCTCTCCTGTGCTTCCTCGACCAATCGCACGACCCTTGCGATGGTGTTGTCAGAGGCTGCAGCGGTCACCCGCAAACGAAGTGCTGCATCGCCATTCACGGTCCCGGCGAAGGCCTTGTCGCCAGCACCCTTTCGAACCGGAACGCTCTCGCCGGTCACGGGGGCCTCGTTGATATGGCTTTCGCCGGAAACGATCTCGCCGTCGGCGGCGATCCGGTCGCCCGGACGCACAAGGACGAGGTCTCCGATTGCTATGGATTCCGCCGGAATTTCGCGCGTTTCGCCGTTCTTCTCGACCAAGGCAGTCTTTGGAACGAGATCCGTGAGCGCGCGAATGCTGGCGCGGGCCCGGCCGGCCGCAACGCCTTCGAGCAATTCGCCGATCAGGAAAAGGAAGACCACGGCGGCTGCTTCTTCCGTGGCGCCGATGATGGTTGCGCCCACCGCGGCGATCGTCATCAGCATCTCTATGGTGAAGGGCGAGCCGAGGCGCGCAGCTGCGATTGCGCGCCACGCGATCGGAAGAAGACCGACAAGCATGGCCGCTGCGAATGGCCAGTGGTCGAGCAGCGGAAACAATCTTCCGACCAACCAAGCGGCGGCGAGAGCCACGCCGGATGCGATCGTCAGTCGGCCCTTTGGCGTTTCATACCAGGGCCGGTCATCCGGACCGTGATCGTGGCCATGCAGACCGGCTGGCGCTGAACTCTCCTTGTGCGCGTGTTCATGAGCGGCGCTGTGATCGTGGGTTCCTCCACAGCAATCATGATCGTCCTGCTTGCTGGGTGCGACCTGACTCAACCGATCAGGCAAGGGGGCAACCCGGTAGCCGAGGCTCGCGACATTCGACTGCAGCGAGGCCAGGTCGGCGTCGGGCCTGTGTCGAACCGACATCACGCCCGCTGCGACCGAGACGGAGACATCCTCAACGCCAGCAACACGACGTGCAGCTGTGTCCACCTTGGAGGCGCAGCCGGCGCAATCCATGCCCTCGACCCGGAAGCGGGTTGCGGTCGAGCCTTCGGTCATCGCGGTTTCCCTTGCCTTGCAAAGCTGGACGCATACATCCTCTAGTCACTAGAGGAGCAAGCCGAATGTTGGAGGACATCCCGATCGGGACGGTGGCCAAGGCGAGCGGGGTCAAGGTCCCGACCATCCGGTATTACGAGCAGATCGGCCTGCTGCCGCCGCCCCCGCGCAGCGAGGGAAATCGCAGGCTTTATGGTTCTGGCGATTTGCGCCGTCTCTCCTTCATCCGCCATGCGCGCGAGCTTGGCTTCGAGATCGAGGCGATCCGGACGCTGCTGGCGTTGCAGGACAGGCCCGGACAGTCCTGCGCAGAAGCCGATGCAATCGCCCGGGCGCGGCTTTTGGAGGTCGAGAACCGGCTCAACTCTCTCAACGCGCTCAAGGTCGAGCTTGAGCGCATGCTGGCGGAATGCGCCCATGGCCGTATCGCTGACTGCCGCGTTATTGAGGTCCTTGCGGATCATGGAGAATGTCGGGTCCATGCGAGAAACGATTAACCTTCAGGCGCATACCCTGTTCCGGCGGCGTCTTGCTTCGGACGCATTGGACGGCTAGACGGCTTTCATGGTTCGGAAATCGGCATCGAGACGGATCGGACTGCTCGCACAGCGAATGTGCGCGCTTCTGGTCGTGATCGTGTTCGGTTTCGGCATCCTCAGCCATGGCGTCGGCGAGGGGGCGAGCGAACATTCCCGCCCATCGTCTGTCCTGGCTCTGACCACACCGGCCGCAGACATGCACAATTCTGCATCGGATGCGCTCTGCAGCCACGTCCACAGTGAGCATCATCAGCTCGCGCCTTGCATCATCCAGCAGAATGTCGTTCAGCGCGCAGCAAGCCGCGCCATCTACGCGGCTTTTCACGCGCGCGCGATAAGCTACGAAGCCGCTCCCCCGCACGGCCCACCCAAGGCCTAAGACCGCCGTCCTCCGTCCCGGAGTTCGCGCGCCTCAAGGCGCAATCTAACCCGTGATCGCTGACGCGCTGCTGCAAAGCGCCGTCACGCTGCCGTGGATTCAAAACCGTGCGCAAATCCTCTGTTTTCGGGGCCGCCATGGCCTCTGCATTCCTGTGCCTGTCTCCGTCGCCCCTTCTGGCCGCTCCGAAATCCTCGCACGCGGATCATTCCGGCCATGGGGCCGGAGCCGATCACAAGCATGCGCCGTCGAGGGCTGCCGATGTCCGCGATCCCAAGAAAGATGAGCCAGCGAGCAATGAGGCCAAGGCGGACCACGACCATGACGGGAAGGACCACGAGGAGCCCGGCGACGTCGCCATGAGCCCTGCTCAGGTCGAGGCCGCGCGCATCGACATCGACGCAGCCTCGTCGGGTGAACTCGCGCAGAAGCTCGCCGCGCCTGGCGTCGTCATGATTGATCAGGACCGCGTCGCGCGCATTCCCGCAAAGGTCACCGGCTCGGTTGCGCAATTGCGCAAGAAGCTCGGGGACAGCGTCGAGAAGGGTGAGATTGTCGCCATCCTCAACAGCCGTGAGGTTGCGGACGCCAAGAGTGAAATCCTTTCGGCTTCTGTCGCTTTCGATCTTCAGAAAACACTGTTCGACCGTACCCAGATTCTTTGGGACAAGAAGATCGCGACCGAACAGACCTGGTTGCAGGCCCGCGCGACTTACGTTGCCGCAGAGCTGCGCCTCACGCTCGCGCGCCAGAAGCTGGTTTCGCTGGGGTTCGACACGCGGACTATCGCCGCTCTGAAGCCGGGCGAAGCAACCGACCTGCGCCAGTATCCGGTTCAGTCTCCAATGGCCGGACGCATCATCGAGCGAAAGGTCGATGTCGGCGCGGCGGTCGGCGCCAACAACGATCCGTCCGAACTCTACACTGTCGCGGATCTGTCGAGCCTGTGGGTCGATCTTTCGGTCCCCATGGTCGACCTCGATAAGGTGCGGGAAGGACAGTTTGTCACGATCACCGCGCCCGGCGGGCGTGAAGCGCGCGGGCGCATCGTATTCATTGGGCCGGTGCTCAATCAGGAAACGCGGGCGGCGCGCGTTCTAGCGAGCATTTCGAATCCGGACCTCGCTTGGCGGCCCGGGGCCTACGTCGCGGCAAAGATAGACCTGACGCCGGGCCCCGCCGCTGTTCTGGTACCTCGCAGCGCGATCCAGACGATCGAAGGCAAACCGGCCGTTTTCGTCCGAACGGAAAAGGGGTTCGAGCGGAGGTCCGTCAAGCTCGGCCAGGCGGATGGCGAGCGCGTGGAGGTCGTCGATGGCCTGACCCATGGCGAAAAGAT
>CAMFKC010000261.1 GCA_945956975.1 uncultured Methylocystaceae bacterium
ACATCGGCCCGCGCGTCCAGTCGGTGGCACCACAGGCCAAGGCGGCCGAGCCAGCCGAGCCAGCGCAGAAAACCGCCGAGCCGGCCGCAGAAGCGCAGAAATAATCGGCGACAAAAAAAGGGCGTCCCGCGGGACGCCCTTCTCGTTTCAGCCTGGACTGATTACGCGGCTTTTGCCTCGACCACGCGCGGCTGACCGCCGCCGATCGGAATCTGGCGCGGCTTCTGGGCTTCCGGAATCTCGCGGACGAGATCGACGTGGAGCAGGCCGTTCTCGAGCTTGGCGCCCGTAGCCTGGACGTGATCGGCGAGCTGGAAGCGGCGCTCGAACGCGCGCGCGGCGATGCCCTGATACAGGACTTCGTTCTTGGGCTCCGCCTCGGCTGCGGCCTTGGAGCCGCGGATGGTCAGCGTGTTCTCACGCGCCTCGATGGTCAGTTCGTTGTCGGCGAATCCCGCGACCGCGACGGTAATGCGATAGGCCGTCTCGCCGGTCCGCTCGATGTTGTAAGGCGGGTAGGCCGTGGGCTCGGAACCAGTCGTCTGGTCCAGCATCGAGAACAGGCGATCGAAGCCGATGGTGGAACGATAGAGAGGGGACAGATCGAATGTACGCATAAGCATATCCTCCAATGAGCGACATGCGGCTCTCGCGCCGGATTTTCCGGCCACGAGGCGCCGGTGGGTTAGACGCGTCCGGTTGGCCCGCGCCGGACCCTGATTTGGGCGCGCTCGTCCCGCGCGCAAGGGGCCCGCAGTAAAAATCCTTGGCGCCCGTCCGCCGGATCGGGCAAGCTGCGCCGCAGGCCCGGACAACAGGGCCGCACGGGAAGACACAAACAAGGAAGGGCCCTGCATGGCCGCTCAGCCGACGCCGAAGGGCGCGTGGAAAATCACCGCGCTCCTTTTCCTCTACATGGTCGTGAATTTCGCGGACAAGATCGTCGTCGGCCTCGCCGGCGTGCCGATCATGAAGGACCTCAACCTGCAGCCCCAGCAATTCGGCCTGCTCGGCTCCGCCTTCTTCCTGCTGTTCTCGCTCTCGGCCATCGTGGTCGGCTTTATCGTCAACAAGGTCGAGACGCGGCTGGTGCTGCTCGTCCTGGCGCTGATATGGGCCGTCGTCCAATTCCCGATGTTCTGGGAAGTCAGCTTCACCACCTTGCTCATCTGCCGCATCATCCTGGGCGCGGGCGAGGGACCCGCCTTCTCGGTCGCGGCGCACGCCATCTACAAATGGTTCCCGGACGAGAAGCGCACGCTGCCGACCGCCATCCTCTCGCAAGGCTCGGCCTTCGGCGTCATTCTCGCCGTGCCCGCCCTCAACTGGGTGATCGTCAACTACTCCTGGCACCACGCTTTTTTCGCCCTCGGCGTCGTCGGCCTGATCTGGGCCGCGCTTTGGGTGATGATGGGCAAGGAAGGGCCGCTGACCAGCCACGCCGAGGCGGCGCAGGGCGGGTCGACGCAGACCTACCCCTATGCGCGTCTGCTCACGACGCCCACGTTCATCGGCACTGTTCTGGCGACCTTCGGCGCTTATTGGGTGTTGTCGATCGGGCTGACCTGGTTCACGCCCTTCATCGTGAAGGGCCTCGGTTTCGAACAGAAACAGGCCGGTTTCATCTCCATCCTGCCATGGGTGTTCGGCGCGTGCGTGGTGTTGATCACCGGCTGGTTCTCGCAGCGCCTGATGGCGCGCGGCGTCAATACGCGCAAGGCACGTGGCGTTCTGGGCGCAGCGCCCTTGATCGTCGGCGGCGTAATATTGCTGGCGATGCCCTATGTGCATGACCGCAGCCTGCTGATCGCCCTGCTGGTCGTCGGCTCGGGCCTGTGCGGTTCGATCTACGTGGTCTGCCCGCCCATGCTCGGCGAATTCACGCCGACCAGCCAGCGCGGGGCGATCATCGCCATCTACGGCGGCCTCTACACCATCGCGGGCGTCCTCTCGGCGGCCGTGATGGGCGGCGTGATCCAGAAGGCGTCTTCGGAGATGGCCGGCTATCTCATGGGCTTCCAGATCAACGGCGCGATCCTGATCCTGTCAGGTCTCATCGGCCTGGCCCTCCTGCGGCCCAACACAGAGCGCGCACGCTTGCAGGCGAGCGGGACGGCCGTGCAGGCGAAGGTGGCGTAGCCTTTTCGCGCCCCCTTCCTTCGGGGAGGGGGCCGTTTGCCGTCACGGCTCGAAATTTCCGGCCAACCGCGCTAAGCACGTCGCGCATGGAACTCATCGGCACGCCTGACAATCCCGTGCCGCCCGACGCGCTCATCTCCGCGGTCGGCGCGGAAGACGGCGCGCTGCTGCGCATCGCGCGCTGGTCGCCCATACCCAATTCACGCGGCCAGAGATCGCTTGGAACGGTCTGCGTGTTCACCGGCCGCGGCGAGTTCATCGAAAAATACTTCGAGACGATCGGAGAACTGGTCCAGCGCGGCTTTTCGGTCGTCGCCATGGACTGGCGCGGGCAAGGGCTCTCGGCCCGGGAACTGCCCGATCCCGGCAAGGGCCATATCGACGATTTCGACATGTTCGAGCGCGATCTGGAGGCCCTGCGCAAGCAGGTCCTGCAATTTCTCTGCCCGCGTCCCTGGTATGCGCTCGGCCATTCCATGGCGGGCGCCGTTCTGCTTTCGCAGGCCCATTCCGGCCGCTCGCCCTTCGAGCGGATCGTGCTCGTGTCGCCGATGATCGAGATCGCAGGCCGTGCGGCGCAGGTCTCGACGCGCGTGGTCATCGAGATCGCCGACGCCGTCGGCCTCGGCGCGTCCTATGCGCCCGGCGTATCGCGCCGTTCCAGCATGGTCGAGCCCTTCGACGGCAACGACCTGACATCGGACGCCAAGCGCTATGCGCGCAACGCGGCGATCGTCGAGGCCGCGCCGCAGCTCGCTGTCGCGGGCCCCACCATCGGCTGGATCAACGCCGCGCTTCGGATCACGCGCAAGCTTGCCGATCCCGAATTGCCGCGCCGCACCGGCGCGCCCATCCTGATTGTCGCCGGCGCGGACGACCGCGTCGTCTCCATTCCCGCGATCGCGCGGTTCGCCAACCGGCTGAAAGCCGGCCGCCTCATCCTGCTGCCCGGCGCGCGCCACGAAGTGCTGCAGGAAACCGACGCGATCCGCGCGCAATTCTGGGCGGCGTTCGACGCCTTCGTGCCCGGCGGCCGCGAGGAGGCCGCAGCGCTCCGCCGCGCGAGCGATCACGAGGCCGCACAACGCATCCTGAACCCGCCCTGGTGGCGCCGCCTGTTCGGCGCGCGCCGTCACGCCGCCTGATTTCAACGTCCGGAAAAAACCATGATCGACAACGTTCTGTTCGACCGCAGGGATCTTCGCGTTCTGCTGCTCGAAGGCATCAGCGAAACCGCCGTCGACCTTTTTGCCGCCGCGGGCTTCGAGAAGGTCGAACGCCTCACCAAGGCGCTCGACGGCGAAGACCTGCGCAAAGCGCTGGCCGATGCGCATCTCCTCGGCATCCGCTCGCGCACGCGGATCACGGCGGACGTTCTCGCCGCTGCGCCGGAACTCATGTCGATCGGCTGCTTCAGCGTGGGCGTCAACCAGGTCGATATCCCCGCTGCGCGCAAGCGCGGCATTCCCGTGTTCAATGCGCCGTTCTCCAACACGCGCTCTGTCGCCGAGCTCGTCATCGGCGAGATTGTCATGCTCCTGCGCAACATCTTCCCGAAATCGAACGGCGCGCATGCCGGCCTGTGGGACAAGAGCGCCGACAATTCTTTCGAGGTGCGCGGCAAGACGCTGGGCATCGTCGGCTACGGCAATATCGGCAGCCAGCTCGCCGGCCTCGCCGAGGCCATGGGCATGCGCGTCATCTTCTTCGACATGACCGACAAGTTGCGTCGCGGCAATGTCGAGCCGACCGACACGCTCGAGGAACTGCTCGCCATATCCGACGTGGTCTCGCTGCACGTGCCGGACACGCCGACGACCCGCAACATGATCCGTGCGGAACATCTGCGCGCAATGAAGAAGGGCGCCTATCTCATCAACAACGCCCGGGGCAACGTCGTCGACATCGACGCGCTGGCCGAGGCGCTGAAGAGCGGCCATCTGCGCGGCGCCGCCATCGACGTCTTTCCCGTCGAGCCCGGCTCCAACAAGGAGAAATTCGTCTCGCCGCTGCAGGGGCTCGACAACGTGATTCTCACGCCGCACATCGGCGGCTCGACAGAGGAAGCGCAGGAGCGCATCGGTTCGGAGGTCGCGCGAAAGCTCGCCGACTACGCCGAAACGGGCGCAACATTCGGCGCTGTCGGCTTCCCGCAGGTGCAACTGCCCCCGCATGTCGGCGGCACGCGCTTCGTGCACGTCCACCGCAACGTGCCGGGCGTGCTGACGCGCCTCAACCAGATCTTCGCCGCCCGCAACCTCAACATCGCCTCGCAATACCTGCAGACGGACGCCGACGTCGGCTACGTCGTGATCGACGCCGATGGCGCAAGCGCGGAGCGCGCGCAGGTCTATGAGGAGATGGGCAAGATCGAGGGCACGATCAGGACGAGGTTGCTGTAGCCGGACTTCGAGCCTGAAAATTCGCGAACCTCAATCTGCCGTCGCGCGCAGCGCGCGCACCATGTTCCGGCTGTGCGCGCCGAAATGCCCCATCAATTCGTTGACCGCGCTGTCGATCTCGGCGCGCTGCGCGGCTGGCCGCTGCATGATTTCCGCCACGAGATCGCCGCTCCCGCCCGACGCG
>CAMFKC010000262.1 GCA_945956975.1 uncultured Methylocystaceae bacterium
CAGCGCCGCGGCGCGGGCGCGGTAGAGGTCCTTGTGCATCGTGTCCAGCGTCGGCTGGTCGCCGGTGTAGGAGTGGATCGTCGTCATCATGCCCTTCTCGATGCCGATGGCGTCGTTCAGCACCTTGGCGAAGGGCGAGAGGCAGTTGGTCGTGCACGACGCGTTGGAGACGACGAGGTGGTCCTTGGTCAGCTTGTCATGGTTGACGCCGAACACAACGGTAAGGTCCGCGCCGTCGGCCGGGGCGGAAACGAGCACGCGCTTGGCGCCGGCGGTCAGATGCGCGGCGGCCTTGTCGCGGGCGGTGAAGATACCCGTGCATTCCAGCGCGATCTCGACGCCGAGTTCCTTGTGCGGCAGCTTGGCCGGATCGCGCTCGGCGGTCACCTTGATCGGGCCGCGGCCCACGTCGATCGTGTCGCCCGACACCTTCACGTCATGCGGGAACTTGCCGTGCACCGAATCGTAGCGGAGCAGGTGGGCGTTGGTCTCGACCGGGCCGAGGTCGTTGATGGCGACGACCTGGATGTCCGTACGGCCGGATTCGATAATGGCGCGCAGAACGTTGCGCCCGATGCGTCCGAACCCGTTGATCGCGACCTTCACAGCCATTTTCCCGTTCCTTTTCCCGATTTGTTCGAATGGCGGCGTCCTTACCACAGGGACGCCCATTCGTCATGCAGCGGCGCCAAGCAATTCGGCTAAATGCCGCTTAAACGAAACTTGGGCTCAACAAGGCGTTTAAGCGCCGGCCAGAGCTTTACGCACCGCGTCGGCGGCGGCTTGCGCCGTAATGCCGCAAGCCGCGTAGACCTCCTTGTAGGGGCCCGACATGCCGAAGCCGTGCATGCCGACGAAGAGCCCGTCCTCGCCGATGAAGGCGTCCCAGCCCTGCCGGACGCCCGCCTCGATGGCGATCCGCACCGGCGCATTGCCGATGACCGCCTTGCGCTCGGCGGCGGGGCGGGCGGCGAAAAGCTCCGTCGAGGGAACCGAGACGACGCGCGCGGCGACGCCGTCCTTCGCCAGCAGGTCGCGGGCGGCGAGCGCGATCTCGACCTCGGAGCCCGAGGCGAAGATGGTCGCCTTGGCGTTTTCCGCGCCGGCGAGTTCGTAGGCGCCTTCGGCGACGCGGTTCGGCTCGCCCGCGCCGCGAATGGTTGGCAGGTTCTGGCGGGTCAGCGCCAGCAGGGTCGGGCCCTTCTTGTGCTCGAGCGCGACCTCCCAGGCTTCCGCCGTCTCGATGGCGTCGGCGGGGCGGATGACCAGCAGGTTCGGCATGGCGCGCAGCGCGGCCAGGTGCTCGACCGGCTGGTGGGTCGGGCCGTCCTCGCCGAGGCCGATCGAATCATGGGTGAAGACGTAGATCGCCTGCACTTCCATCAGCGCCGCCAGGCGGATCGAGGGGCGGCAATAGTCGGAGAAGACGAGGAAGGTCGCCCCGCCGGGAATGATCCCGCCATGCAGGGTCAGGCCGTTCATGGCCGCGACCATGCCGTGCTCGCGGATCCCGTAATGGATGTAGCGGCCGCCGTAGGAGCCCGGCGCGATGGAGGCGGCGGACTTGGCCTTGACGTTGTTGGACGGCGTGAGGTCGGCGGAGCCGAGCAGCAGCTCCGGAATGTGCGGCGTGATCGCCTCGATCGCGGCTTCGCTCGCCTTGCGCGTGGCGAGCGAGGGCTTGTCGGCGGCGTGCTTTGCGATGAGCGCCTTGAGCGAGTCCGAGACTTCCGGCTTGAGCTTGCGCGCGAGGCGGCGCTCGAACTCGGCCTTGCGCTCGCCGGCGGCGTCGAAGCGCTTCTGCCATGCCGCGCGGGCTTCGGCGCCGCGGGCGCCGGCGGCGCGCCAGGCCGAGAGCAGATCGGCGGGGACCTCGAAGGGCGCGGCGGTCCAGCCGAGCTGCGCCTTGGCGGCCTTTGATTCCTCGGGGCCCAAAGGCTCGCCGTGGGCCTTGGACGTGCCGGCGCGGTTCGGCGAGCCGTAGCCGATGGTGGTGCGGCACAGGATCAGGCTCGGCCGGTCGGACTTTTTCGCCTCTTCGAGCGCGGCGACGATGGCGTCCTGGTCGTGGCCGTCGACGCGGACCGCGTTCCAGCCCGCCGACTTGAAGCGGGCGACCTGGTCGACCGAATCGGACAGGCTTACGGGACCGTCGATCGAGATCTCGTTGTCGTCGTAGAGCACGATCATGCGCGAGAGCTTGAGGTGGCCCGCCAGCGCGATGGCCTCCTGCGAGACGCCTTCCATGAGGTCGCCGTCGCCGCAGATGACGTAGGTGTGGTGGTCGACGATGTCGTCGCCGAATTCCGCGGCCAGATGCCGCTCCGCCAGCGCCATGCCGACCGCGGTGGCGATGCCCTGGCCGAGCGGTCCGGTCGTCGTCTCGACGCCCATCAGCGTGTGGCCATATTCCGGGTGGCCCGGCGTCTTCGAGCCGACCTGGCGGAATTTCTTGAGGTCCTCGATGGCAATGTCGGGGTAACCTGTCAGATAGAAGACAGAATAGAGCAGCATCGAGCCGTGGCCGGCCGAGAGCACGAAGCGGTCGCGGTCCGGCCAGTGCGGATCGGCGGCGTCGAACTTCAGCACGCGGGTGAAGAGGGCGGTCGCCATGTCGGCCGCGCCCATGGGCATGCCGGGGTGGCCGGACTTGGCCGCTTCCACGCCGTCGATGGCGAGCGCGCGGATCGCATTGGCCATCATGTCCTGCGTCACGCTGTTGCTCATGGCGCGCCTTACTCCCGAAAATTGCTCAAAGATGCGCGTTCCTTAACAGGCGGACCCGGCGAGTCAACGCGGGGCAAGCGGCAGCGGAACGCGAGGATAAGTCCGCAACTCCCGCGCAATCCACGGGAATCGGCCCTGCGCGCGTTGACGCGAATCGCCTCCGCGCGCTCTATGCAGGTAGGGCGCGCTGCGGAAAAGTGGATGCCGCATTTCTGGAATGCGCTTGGGGAGGGTCGTTTCGCCGTCATGACCGAGTTCGTCGGATCATCCGGCCAGGCCGCGCCGAGGGGCGCGGACCCGCTCGACGCCGCGCTGGCGCGCCTGCTTGCGGCGCTCGCCGCGCTGGAGGCGGTCGCCGGCCGGCGGCGGGAGGCCGACATGGCGCGCTCCGACCTCAACGAAGCCTTCGGCGCCATGCAGGACGACCGGGCGCGGCTGGCCCTCGAACTCGACGCCGCTCTGGCGCGCAGCCAGAAGCTGGAAACCGCAAACGACGAAGTGGCGCGCCGGCTGGAGAGCGCAGCCGCCGCCCTGTCCGTTCTGTCCCAAGCTGCGGAGCGTGGGTAATGGCCCAGGTAGTCGTCACCATTGCCGGGCGCACCTACCGCATGGCCTGCGAAGATGGCCAGGAGAGCCACATCCTGGCGCTGGCGCAGCACGTCGATTCGAAGATGGCCGGGCTTCGAGCGGGGTTCGGCGAAATCGGCGACCAGCGCCTCGTCGTGATGGCGGCGATCACCATCGCCGACGAACTCGCCGAGGCCAGAGGCCGCATCGAAAGCCTCGAGCAACAGATCGCCGCGCTGGCCGAAGTGGGCCAGGACGCCCGCGAGGCGCGAGCGGCGCGGGAAGCGCACCTGGCGGAAGCGCTGGGCGGCGCCGCCGAACGGCTGGAAGCGCTGGCGCGGGAGATGGCGGGGAAGGAATAGGCGCCCGCGGGTTCGGCATGCTGTAATCGGCGGCGAGGAAACCAGACAAAAGCAACGACAATGAGCACGGCGCCCAGCGTATCCGTCGATCTAGCCGCCTTCTGGCGCGATCCCTATCCGGCATTGAAAGAGCTGCGCGAAAAGGCGCCGATCGCCTTCGTGCCGGAGCTGGGCGCGACCCTGTTCACGCGGCGCGACGACATCTACGTCTACGAGAAAATGATCGACGTGTTCTCCTCCCATCAGCCGCAAGGCCTGATGAACACGCTGATGGGCCACAATCTGATGCGCAAGGACGGCGCCGCGCATCAGGCAGAGCGCGCCGCGATCTTTCCCGCGATCTCGCCCAAGACGGTGCGCACGCACTGGACGCGAATGTTCCAGGCGCATGCCGATCGCATTCTCGACGACATCGCGCCGAGTGGTTCGGCAGATCTGTTCAAGGCCATTGCGCTGCCGATCTCGGGCGAATGCCTGAAGAGCGTGACGGGGCTCACCAACATTACCTGCCACGATATGGACGCCTGGTCGCAGGGCATGATCGACGGCATCGCCAATTACATCGGCGACCCGGCGGTCGCAGCGCGCTGCAACGCCGCGACGGCGGGGATCGATGCGGCGATCGACGACATGGTTCCAGTGTTGCGCAAGACGCCCGACTACAGCCTGCTGGGCGTGATGCTGCAGACGGACCTGCCGATGGAGAGCATCCGCGCCAACGTGAAGCTCGCGATTTCGGGGGGCCAGAACGAGCCGCGCGACGTGATCGCCGGCGCCGTCTGGGCGCTGCTGACCCATCCCGAACAAAAGCGCCGCGTGCTCGAGGGCGAGGTCACGTGGCTGCAGGTCTTCGAGGAATATGCGCGCTGGATGGCGCCGATCGGCATGTCGCCGCGCCGCGTCGCCAAGCGGCACGCGATCGGCGATATCGTGCTGGAGCCGGAGGATCGGGTGTTCTTCATGTTCGGCGCCGCCAACCGCGACGCGGCGCACTTCCCCGACGCGGACGTGTTCGACGTCGGGCGCGACACGCAGAAGAGCATCGCCTTCGGAGCGGGCC
>CAMFKC010000263.1 GCA_945956975.1 uncultured Methylocystaceae bacterium
CTGCTACGTCACGCCGAAGGAGCATCTCGGCCTGCCCAACCGAGACGACGTGAAGACCGGCGTCATCACCTATCGCATCGCCGCCCATGCGGCCGATCTCGCCAAAGGGCACCCCGCCGCGCATCTGCGCGACGACGCGATCTCTCGCGCGCGGTTCGATTTCCGGTGGGAGGACCAGTTCAATCTTGGATTGGACCCCGACACGGCGCGCGCGTTCCACGACGAGACGCTGCCGAAGGACGTCCACAAGGTCGCGCATTTCTGCTCGATGTGCGGGCCGAAGTTCTGCTCGATGAAGATTACGCAGGACCTGCGCGCCGAAGTGCAAGCGATGGGCGAGAACGAGAAGCGCGCGCTGGGGCTGACGAGCGAGCAGATCGAGGCCGCCGAGGGCATGGCGGCGAAGAGCGCGGAGTTCATGGCCGGTGGCGGGAAGCTGTACGTAGAGCAATAGGGCTTCCGTCCGTCATTGCGAGGAGCGAAGCGACGCGGCAATCCATCCCCGATCAAGTAGCGTCCAGGGGATGGATTGCTTCGCTTCGCTCGCAATGACGGTTGATGTTACGCTCCCGGTATGCCGTTAGCTGCCGACATCGCCGGAACGTCCTATGTCTTCCCGGACCTGCGCACGCTTCTCGCCAAGGCCTCGCCCGCACGCTCCGGCGACCGGCTGGCGGGGCTTGCGGCAGAAAGCGACGCGGAACGCGTGGCGGCGCGGATGGCGCTGGCTGATGTTCCGCTGAAGCGGTTTCTGGCCGAGGAGATCGTGCCCGCCGAGGCCGACGAAGTCTCGCAACTGATCTTCGAGAGCCACGACGCCGCTGCCTTTGCGCCGATCGCTTCCATGACGGTCGGCGAATTCCGCGACTGGCTTCTCTCCGACGCCGCAACCCCGGAAGCGCTCGCCGCGCTCGCGCCGGGAGTCACGCCGGAGATGGCGGCGGCGGTTTGCAAGCTGATGCGCAACCAGGACCTGATCCTTGCTGCGCGCAAGATTTCCGTCGTCACGCGGTTCCGCAACACGATCGGCCTGCCGGGCCGTCTCTCGGTGCGCCTGCAGCCGAACCATCCGACCGACGACCTGCGCGGCATTGCCGCGAGCGTGATCGACGGGCTACTGCTCGGCGCGGGCGACGCCGTCATCGGCATCAATCCGGCGACCGACAGCGCGAGCCAAGCGACGCTGCTGCTGGAGCGGCTGGACGAATTGCGCCAGACCTACGACATTCCGACCCAGACCTGCGTGCTCGCGCATGTCACGACGATGATTCAGGCGATGGAGAAGGGCGCGCCGGTCGATCTCGTGTTCCAGTCGATTGCTGGATCGCAGGCGGCGAACGAATCGTTCGGCGTGTCGCTCGGCCTTCTCGATGAGGCGCACGAGGCCGCGCAAAGCCTGAAGCGCGGGACGCTGGGGCAGAACGTCATGTATTTCGAGACGGGGCAGGGGTCCGCGCTCTCGGCCAATGCGCATCACGGCGTCGACCAGCAGACGATGGAGGCGCGGGCCTATGCGGTGGCGCGGCGCTACAGGCCGCTGCTCGTCAACACGGTCGTCGGCTTCATTGGGCCGGAATATCTCTACGACGGCAAGGAGATCATTCGCGCCGGCCTGGAGGATCATTTCTGCGGCAAGCTGATGGGCCTGCCGATGGGCGTGGACGTCTGCTACACCAACCATGCCGAGGCCGACCAGGACGACATGGACAATCTGCTGACGCTGCTCGGCGTCGCCGGATGCACCTATGTCATGGGCGTGCCGGGCGCCGACGACATCATGCTCAACTACCAGTCGACCTCCTTTCACGATGCGCTTTATGTGCGCGAGGTTCTGGGTCTCAAGCCGGCGCCGGAATTCGAGTCTTGGCTGCAGCGGATGGGGCTGATGGACGATGCAGGCCGCATGCTCCCCGAGGCGCGGCGAGATGCGGCGCGGCTCCTCTCGTTTGCGGGCCGCGGATGAGCGATCCCTTCGACCACCTGCGCGGGCTCACCGCCGCGCGCATCGGCCTCGGGCGCACCGGCGTCTCGCTGCCGACGCAGCGCGTGCTCGAATTCCAGATGGCGCATGCGCAGGCGCGCGACGCCATTCACGCGCCGCTCGATGTTTCGAAAGTCGTGAGTGAACTCGCCGATCTCGCGCCGGTGGCAGTCGAAAGTCGCGCGGTCGATCGCCGCGCCTATCTCGAACGGCCCGACGCAGGCCGCCGCCTGTCGGATGCATCTCGCGAGCGGCTGATGGGGCCTTGCGAGGTCGCGCTCGTCCTCGGCGATGGCCTGTCCGCGCGCGCGGCGCAGGAGCATGGACCGGCGATGGTGCGGGCGTTGCGCGCGGCGACGCCGGACTGGGGCTGGTCGCCGCCCGTGATCGCCACCATGGCGCGCGTTGCGCTGGGCGATGAGATCGCGGCTGCGCTTGGCGCCGATCTCGTCGTGATGCTGATCGGGGAGCGTCCGGGGCTTTCCTCGCCGGACAGTCTCGGCGCCTACATCGCCTTCGCGCCGCAGCCGGCCGTCACCACCGACGCGCAGCGCAATTGCGTGTCGAACATTCGGCCGGCGGGTTTGCCGATTGCCGAAGCCGTGCGAAAGATCGTCGCGATTTCGACGCTCGCGCGGCGGCTGAGGCAGACCGGCGTGGCGCTCAAGGAGGATGACGCCCTCGCGCTGCTGGCGCCGGAGCGGCAGGCAATCGAGGGACAGAAGAATTGACACGAGAAGCCATCATCGGCGTCGTCACCGCCTCGGACCGGGCCAGCGCCGGCGTCTACGAGGACATTTCCGGGCCGGCGATCGAGGCCTACTTCAAGCGCGTGCTGACGACGCCGTTCCGCATCGAACGACGCGTCATTCCCGACGGTTTCGAGAGCGTGCGGGATACGATCATCGATCTCGTCGACAATGCGGGCTGCGATCTCGTTCTGACGACCGGCGGCACCGGCCCGTCGGCGCGCGACCTGACGCCCGAGGCGACGCTCGCCGCAGCGCCACGTGAATTTCCCGGCTTCGGCGAGAAGATGCGTCAGGCCTCGCTCGCGCAGACGCCGACAGCGATATTGTCGCGCCAGCTCGCCGCGCAGCGCGGCAATTGCCTCGTGATCAACCTTCCGGGTTCGCCGCGATCGATCGACCTGTGCCTGGATTCGATCATGGCGGCCGTGCCCTATTGCCTGGAGTTGATGGGCGCAGCCTGGATCGACACCGATCCGAAATACATCCAGGCATTCCGGCCGAAGAAGTAGACTTATTCCATCACCGCATGCGCGGGATCGATAGCGCGCGACTGCGGCTTGCCGAGCAGCAAGACCAGCGGCGAGGCCGCAAGCGCGAGGATGGCCAGCATCTTGTAGTCGTTGATATAGGCGATGATTTCAGCCTGCTTGCCGATTTCGGCGTTCAGCGCCGCACGGCCGGCCAATGTCTTGAGGTTCCAGATCTGCGCGATGAAGGGCGCATGCAGCGCAGGATTGAGCGGGCTTGCAAATTGCGAGAGCTGCGCATGCATGATCTGTGAGTTGCGCTCAAGCATCAGCATGACCACGGACACGCCGACGGATGAGCCGAGGTTGCGCAGCAGGCTGAACAGGGAGGTCGCCTGCGTACGCAGGCTGGCAGGAACGGTGGCGAAGGTGACGGTGGACAGAGGCGTGAACAGAAAGCCGAGCCCAAAACCCTGGATGATGCCGTTCCAGAGCAGCGTTCTCGAGGAGACATCCGGCGTGAAGCCGGTCATCTCGTAAAGCGAATAGGACGACAGGCCGAGGCCGAGCAGCAGGAACGCACGGGGGTCGACCCTGCCCATCAGGCGGCCGACCATCATCATCGCCACCATCGTGCCGATGCCGCGTGGACCAAGAATGAGGCCGGCGGTGAGGACCGGATAACCCATCAAGGTTTGCAGGTAGGGCGTCAGCAGCGCGACGCTGGCGAGCAGGATGACGCCGACGACGAAGATGAGCGCAACCCCGACGCGGAAGTTATGGTCGGCGAAAAGGCGCGGATCGATGAAGGGTTGGTCGTGCGTGGCGGAATGCACGAGGAAAAGATAGAGCGCGAGAGCGGCCAGCCCCGCCTCGATCACGATTTCGGTGGACGCAAACCAATCGACGAGCTGTCCGCGATCCAGCATCATCTGGAAAGCGCCCACCGCCAGGCTCAGCGTTGCGAAGCCGAACCAGTCGAAGCGCATCTCCTGCAACTTGCTTTCGGTGAGCACGGCGATAAGGCCGAAGACGACGGCGACGCCGATCGGCACGTTGATGTAGAAGACCCAGCGCCAGTTGTAATACTCGGTCAGCCAGCCGCCGAGCATCGGCCCGAGGATCGGGCCGACCATCACGCCGACGCCCCAGATCGCCATTGCCGAGCCGTGTTTCTCGCGCGGATAGGAATCGAGCAGGATCGCCTGCGACATCGGCACGAGCGCCGCGCCGAATACGCCCTGCAGCAGCCGGAACACGACCATCTGGCCGAGCGTCTGGGCGGCGCCGCAGAGACCGGATGCGATCGTGAATCCTGCGACGGCGACGATCAGCAGCTTCTTGCGGCCGAAGCGCGCGGTCAGGAAGCCCGTCGTCGGCATGAAGATCGCGGCTGATACGATGTAGGACGTCAGCACCCAGGTGATCTGGTCCTGCGTGGTGGACAGCGAGCCCTGCATGTCTGTCTCTTATACACATCTGACGCTGCCGACGATATGCAGTGTGTAGAT
>CAMFKC010000264.1 GCA_945956975.1 uncultured Methylocystaceae bacterium
CCGTAAAGCAAGGATAGAACGGCGGCGTCCCGCGCCAGCGTCCATGGCGCCCGGGTCTCGCCGATTCGCGATTCGGCGTCTGCCAAGTCGCGCGCCTCGCCGACGGTTAGAGCTTTCGGCAGGCGGCGCGCGGTTTTGGGCGTCCGCACCGCATCAAAGGCGGCAATCTTCGCATGGCCCTCGCGCTCGAGGAAGCGAAGGAAAGAGCGGATTCCGGCCAGTCCCCGCAGCAGGGACCGGCTGCTGGCGCCCTCGACCCGACGGGCCGCAAGAAAAGCGCGCGCATCCGCCTGAGCGAGTTCCGACAGATCGGCCAGCGAGACCCTGCCGCCGGATCGCGCGCTCACGAAGTCGAGAAATTGCCTGAGATCGCGGGCGTAGGCTTCGAGCGTGAGCCTCGCCATACGGCGTTCGCCTGCCAGATGCGCGAGCCAGCCGTCGGCCAGCGACCGCAAGTCTGCGTCGGCGGCAGGAAATTGTCTGGCGCGATCTGAAGTTTCGACCACTGGCTAAGTTATCCCCGCGCGATCGACGATCGCCCCCGAGGGTTAACGAAACCTTATTTGCCGGTCTTGATCTCGGCGATCGCGGTCGCCATCAGCTCATCCATTGTCCGGCGAATCTGATGTTCCGACTGCTCGACGCCCGCCTTGGCGAAATCGGCGGTCAGCTTGCGGACCACATCGTCGTCGCCGGCCTCCTCCAGATCCGCGGCCATCACTTCCTTGAAATAGGCGTCGGCGTCGGTCCGGCCGAGCTTTTCGGCGGCCCAGGCGGCCAGGCGCTTGTTGCGGCGCGCGGTCGCGCGGAACATCAATTCCTCGTCGTGCGCGAATTTCTTTTCGAAGCTGTCTTCGCGCTTGTCGAAGGTCGTCATTTCCGGATCCCGAATTTGGCGCGCCTTTGAGGCGGCAAGGCTGATACGGCCCTGATATAGCGATCCACCGCGCAGGCGCCTAGCGTCCGGCGTTGAATGCGCGTCGGGAAAAAGGCTTAGGCCGGGATATCCGGCCGCATCGGGTTGTATCGCGGTCTGGAAAGCGATACGACCACCCAATCCCGCGCTGGGCGTCCGTCCGGCGCGAGAACCGTTTCTCGAACCACGGTTGACGTCATGAACCGCCGTCGTCGCATTTACGAAGGCAAGGCCAAGGTGCTTTACGAGGGCCCCGAGCCCGGCACGCTCGTCCAGCATTTCAAGGACGACGCCACCGCCTTCAACGCCAAGAAGCACGAGGTGATCGACGGCAAGGGCGTGCTGAACAACCGGATCTCGGAATTCATTTTCCAGCACCTCAACAACATTGGCGTCCCCACGCATTTCATCCGCCGCCTGAACATGCGCGAGCAGCTGATTCGCGAGGTGGAGATCGTTCCGCTCGAGGTCGTGGTCCGTAACGTCGCGGCCGGCTCGCTGTCTCAGCGCCTCGGCATCGAGGAAGGCACGCAGCTTCCCCGCTCGATCATCGAGTTCTACTACAAGAACGACGCGCTCAACGATCCCATGGTGTCGGAAGAGCACATCACGGCCTTCGGCTGGGCGAGCCCCCAGGAGATCGACGACATCATGGCGCTGGCCATCCGCGTCAATGACTTCCTGTCCGGCCTGTTCCTCGGCGTCGGCATCCGTCTCGTCGACTTCAAGATGGAATGCGGCCGCCTCTGGGAAAACGACATGATGCGCATCGTCGTGGCCGACGAGATTTCGCCGGACTCGTGCCGCCTGTGGGACATCAAGTCGAACGACAAGCTCGACAAGGATCGTTTCCGCCGCGACATGGGCGGCCTGGTGGAAGCCTACACCGAAGTCGCGCGTCGCCTCGGCATCCTGCAGACCGATGAGCCCGCGCGCGCTGCGCCGAAGCTCGTGCAGTAGCCAATTCGAAGACCGAAGATCCGGAAGCGAAGATGAAGGCCAGAGTCGTCGTCACCCTAAAGAATGGCGTGCTCGATCCGCAGGGCAAGGCGATCGAGGGCGCGCTGAAGTCGCTGGGCGTCGAAGGCGTCGCCAGCGTGCGGCAGGGCAAGGTGTTCGACGTCGAGATCGACGGTCAGGACAAGGCGTCGGCGTCCGCCAGCCTGCAGGCTGCCTGCGAGAAGCTGCTCGCCAATACCGTCATCGAAAACTTCAAGATCGACCTCGGTTGATCCAGCATCGGTGAGGCCATGAAAGCCGCCGTCATACTCTTCCCAGGCTCCAATCGCGAAGGCGACGCCGCGCGCGCGCTCAGGCAAGCGACTGGCCATCTGCCGGACATCGTCTGGCACGCCGATCACGATCTGCCCCAGGGAACAGATCTCGTCGTGCTGCCGGGCGGTTTCAGCTACGGCGACTACCTGCGCTGCGGCGCGATCGCTGGCCGCGCCCCGATCATGGACGCCGTGCGGAAGCACGCTGCGCGCGGCGGCTATGTTCTCGGCATTTGCAACGGCTTCCAGATCCTCTGCGAGAGCGGATTGCTGCCCGGCGTTCTGATGCGCAACGCCAACCTGCATTTCGTCTGCAAGATGCAGCACCTGCGGGTCGAGCGCGCCGCCGCGCCCTTCACCAGCGCCTACAGGTCAGGCGAGGTCATCAAGGTCGCGATCGCCCACGGCGAGGGCAATTACGAGGCTGACGACGGTACGATCGAAACGATCGAAAAGGACGGACGCGTCGCGTTCCGCTATTGCGACGCCAACGGCGTTGTCGGTGGCTCAGCCAATCCCAACGGATCACGCAACGACATAGCCGGGATTTATTCCGAGCGCTTCAATGTGCTCGGCCTCATGCCGCACCCTGAAAACCTGATCGATCCGCTGGTCGGCGGAATCGACGGCAAGGGCATGTTCGCGAGCCTCGCGGCGGCGGCCGGCTGATCTGGCTTGATCGAGCCCCAGCGGGCTCCGGCCTCTTTCCAACATCCCAAAAAACAAAAGGCTCGGCTTGCGCCGGGCCTTCTGCTTTTCGTCTGATGCGAGATCAGTACTTGGCGACCACTGCGCCGGAGCCGCCGCCGAAGCGATAGGTGATACCGGCCGAGACGACCCACGGGTCGATATTGACCTTGGCGCGGACCGGGATCGGGCCGAGAGCCGGCGAGGCCACCGAATTCCACACGGTCGCGTAGGCCGTCGGCTGCATCATGATGCGCTTGAGGTCGACGTTCACGCCCCAGTTCTGGTTGATCATGTAGTCGAAGCCGACCTGGCCCGCGATGCCCCAGGAGGAGCCGACGCTCAAGTTGGTGACGGCATTGGCGCCGACCAGACCGACGGGCGTCAGGAACGGAGTAAACTGGTTGCCGCCCTTCGCGCCGAAATAAGCGGTGAAGTTCACGCCGACGCCGATATAGGGCTGGAAGGCGCCGAAGTTCGTGAAGTGGTACTGCAGCAGGACGGTCGGCGGGAACACCCAGGTCGAACCGATGTTCAGACCCGCGAGCGTGCCGGTGCCGGTGACGCTGTGCTTCGAGAAGCAGCAGATCGCCTCGATCGCGATGTTCTTCGTGAAGTAGTATGAAACGTCGAGCTCGGGGATGACGGTCGTCGAGACCTTGGCGCCCGAGCCGAAGATTTCGCTGCCGGCGCCGCCGCTCAGGTTGACCAGCGGAAGCACGCCGCCGAACCGGTCATAAACCGTGGTCCGGCCGTCCGGAATGATCGCCGTGGCGCGCAGACGGATCTGGAACGGCTGGAAGCTGTCGATCACGACCGGGTCCGCCGGGGCGACCTTGCGGGAGGGGAGGTCGGCGGCCATCGCGGCGGAGCCGAGCACCAGCAGGCCGGCCACGGATGCGGCGCCGCGGAGGAAAGACTTGAACGTCATTTAGATATGCCCCTGTTTTTCGCGCAAACGAGCGCCTTGATTTCCGGGGAGAAAATCAGATTTCGGCGGTCAAAAATAATTGACCTATGTCAACGAGAAGCCTGATCGCTGCATTAGCGCGCTGCACGTGACGGATTTGCAACACACTTGCGGCGTTGCGTTCGGCGGCGTGCGAGGCTAAGCGGTCTGGCAAGCGCGCACTCTATCGCCGGGTTGCATTTCCCTTGACCAAAGAACCCAAAGTCACGCCGGAGCTCGTCGCAGCCCACGGGCTCAAACCGGATGAATACGAGCGCATTCTGAAGCTGATCGGGCGCGCCCCGACCTTCACGGAACTGGGCATCTTCTCCGCGATGTGGAACGAACATTGTTCCTACAAGTCGTCGCGACTGCACCTGCGCAAGCTGCCGACCAGCGCGCCATGGGTCATTCAGGGACCGGGCGAAAACGCCGGCGTCATCGACATCGGCGACGGACAGGCCTGCATCTTCAAGATGGAGAGCCATAACCATCCCTCCTTCATCGAGCCCTATCAGGGCGCAGCCACTGGCGTCGGCGGCATCCTGCGCGATGTCTTCACCATGGGCGCCCGGCCGATAGCCTGCCTTAACTTGCTGCGGTTCGGATCGCCCGCGCATCCCAAGACCCGCCATCTGGTGGGCGGCGTCGTGGCCGGCATTGGCGGCTACGGCAATTCGTTCGGCGTCCCGACCGTGGGCGGCTCGACAGGCTTCCATAAGGCCTATGACGGCAACATTCTCGTCAACGCCATGGCGGTGGGCCTCGCCAAAACCGACGAGATCTTTTACGCCAAGGCGACCGGCGTCGGAAATCCGATCGTCTATCTCGGCTCCAAGACCGGCCGCGACGGCATCCACGGCGCGACCAT
>CAMFKC010000265.1 GCA_945956975.1 uncultured Methylocystaceae bacterium
TACGCGATTCATGAGCGTCTCGTGGGCTCGGAGATGTGTATAAGAGACAGTTTCCGGCTTGCGTCGATCATTCTTGCGGAAGGCGCGGAGCCGGGCGGGGCGGAGGCCGCGGGCTATGCCGGCGTCGCCTATGCGCTCACCGGGCTGATGCGGTCATTCCCGTGGCTCGCGGCGCGCGGGCAGATCTACGTCCCCGCCGAAATGCTCGAAAATCACGGCGTGACGCCTGCCGCCGCGCTGATCCGGCCCGCCAAGCCCGGCCTGATCGCCGCGCTCGCCGATCTCAGGGCGCTCGCCCGCCGCCGCAATGCGGAAGCGCTCGCGCATCTCGCCGACGTCGCGCCCAAGGCGCGCGCCGCCTTCGCCCCGCTCGCCTGCGCGCCGCTCTATCTCGCCGCCATGGAGCGGCCCGACTACCAGCCGTTCTCATCGCGCATAGATGTCCCGCAATGGCGCCGGCAATGGGCGATCTGGCGGTTTTCGCGGACCTATCGCTAGTCGATCGGCTTGAGGTCGGCGTCCGTCATCGCCACCAGCAGCAAATGTCCGTCCGGTCCGAGGCGGAATTGGCCATATTTGGCGTTGGCGAAAGCGTCGGCCCGGCCTTCCTCGAAGAAATAGGCGTCGGTTCCCACGAACCAGCGGCGGGCCTTGCGGCGCAGTTTGATCGCCACCTGGCCGTTGGCGGGCTTGGCGCCCGGCTGGGCGAGCTCCTGCACCCGCGCGATCGACCGCGCGTCCACGTCGGCGAAGGCGATCACTTCGCCATTGACGTCGCGAGGCGCAGGCAACCTGTCGACATCGAAGGCGACGGCCATGTAGTCGCCCTGGATCAGCGAGCGCGGGTCGACCGGGCGCAGGGCGATATAGATGACCCGGCCAGTGGCCAACACGTTCTCGGCGCTGCGGACGGCGCTTCCGCCGATCGCGGCGGTCGCGACCAGGCCGAGCGCGATCAGGCCGAGCGCCGCAGGCGCGAAGGCGCCGGGAGCGTGGGCGCCGCCGTCGCGACTCCGCGTGAGGAATGCGACGATCCCGAGTGCTGCGCCGAGCGCCATCAGCAAATAGGCCTTCTCGGTCAGCGGCCAGCTGAGGGCATAGTAGAAGGCGCTGACGATCCACACGCACGCCAGAGCGGCCGCACCCGCCAGACCGCGCGAATCGGCGAGAACGGCGGCTGCGAAAATGAAGATGGCGGCGCCGAGCGCAGGTGAGCGAAACGTGAGCGCAACCATCACGGCCGCGACCGCAACACCGAGCGGCGTGCGCAGATCGTGGCGGCGCGCGAGCAGCATGGCCGCGCCGACGCTCCCGAGCGCAATGGAGACGATCTGCGCGGGTCCCGACCACGGCGTGCGCAGCAGCGTCGCGAGTTCGCCGACGACGCCCGATCCCGCGCCGACGATGAAGGGCCGGCCGGCAAGCACGAGCAGGGTGGCGAGGCCGCCTGCCGTCCAGCCGCTGAGGAAGGGACGGGCGCTTTCGGGAACCCGGGCGCCGAACGAGGGCGCGGCGAGCCCAACGGCGCCGGCGACCGCAACAAGCGAGGTCAGCGCGGCGGCGACCTCGAGACGGGAAAAGATCGTGCGCGCATAGAGCGAGCCGACGATCGCCCACACCGCCCAGAAGCCGAACAGCATCCGCATCCAGCGGGCCTGCACGGTAAAGCCGACGGCGATGGCGAGCACGGCGAGAACGAAGCCTGCATCGCGGTGCAGCCAGTCCACCAGCGCGTAGATCAGCAGCGCGGTCGAGACGCCGGCCAGGATCAGCCCGAACATCTGCCGGAAGCTGAACGGGGCGCCGCCGCGCATGACGAAGATTGCGGGGATCATGATCAGCACGCCTACCATGGCCGCGCCCGACGACTTGTCGATGAACCGGCCGAACAACAGGCCGTAGACGGCAAGGATCGGCACGGTTGCGAGCAGCGCGCCGAACCCGCTGAGCGCGACGAGCGGCCAGGAAACCTTGCGCTCGAGGTCTGCGACCTCGCCCCTATCGCGCTCTGCGCGCTTGTGCGCCAGCCGCAGGATGCTGATGCTGCCGAACACGATGGCGGTGGACAGGATGGCCAGCAGGATGGCGCCGCCGATCTCGATGCGCCCATCGAAAAAGACCTTGTAGAGACGCCCGATCGCCAGGGCGTCGACACCCGCGACAGCGAGCGTCATCGCGCCGAATTCGAAAGGGCGGGCGACGGCGAGGCCGCCCGCGGCGGCGCAGAGAAGCAGAATGCCCAGCAGGAAGGCGGCGTCGCCTGAATTGTCGAAGCGGAACAGCCCCTCGAAGCCGGTGAGCGTGATGAGCGCGACCGCGCCGAGCGCCGCCAGCCTGAAGGCCCACGACGTGTCGCCAAGGAGGCGCTGAAGCCGAGACCATGGACTCAAAACCCCCGCGACCGCCGCCGCCATGGCCCACGCCGGCGCGAAGTCGGCCAATTTAAAGCCGCCGCTTTCCTGCATTCGCCAGAGGCCGATGCCGGCGCCGGCGACGATCGTCCAGAGGACCCAGACGGAATCGTGCCGGGCGGCCAAGGCGAAGGGCAGGGCGAGCGCGGCCCATAGCGCAAAGAGCTGCCAGGCGTCCGCGCCGCTCGGATAGGTCTGGCCAATCAGGGCGAACAGGCCGCCGATGGCCGCGGTCGCGACCAGCAGGGCGGGCGCGCGGATACGCGGCAGCAAAGCGGCTGTCAGCGCGGCGGCGACGAGCAGGCCGGCGATTAGTTCCAGTTTGGTCAACCGATGGAAGCCAGACCAGTTGGCGGCGACCCAGCAGAACACGCCGAAGGCGAACAGCCCGGCCGCGCCGATGGCGGTCAACGCCCGCATGGCCGCCGCGGAAATCTGGGTGGGCTGGCTGTTGTCCTGGAAAGTCATGGCGGCCTGAATCTCGTTCATCCCGCTGGTGGGAAGTTTCGGGCCTCTCGATAGGGGCCGCACGACCGGCGCGCTGCGCGATTTCGCACGTCGTCGCCTTGCGCTACGGCCTGATGTAGGACCAGCCTTTCTCCTGCAGTTCGGCAAGCCGCGCGACGCCGGCGGGCACGACGCCCACGCCCGGCAACAGCTCGATTTTCTTGCCTTCAGCCTTCTCCATGCTTTCGATCGTGTTGCCGCAGGCGGTGAAGGTCACGTCCGGGATGCTGAGCCTGATCGACTTCACCCGCTCCGCGACGGGCGAGGTGTCGGCGCGCAGCATGTGCAGCCCCGGCCCATAGGCGACGACCTCGAATTCCACCTGGTCGCCCTTGTCGCTGTAGTAGCGCGCAACATTGGCGATGTTGTCGAGGATCGTCGTCATCCGGGCGGAATCGTTGTCGGTCAGCTGGAAGACGATGTGGTGCTCGCGCATGGGCGTGGCGGCGGCAGGGCACAAATGAATCATGCTTGCTAAGCTTGCGGCAAGCACGAAGCAACGGGACGCAATCATGTCTTTTCCAACGGAAGTGAACTCTCGAAGACGAATTGGTACGCAAGTATCACTTCGCGGACAAAACGCTACTAGAACCTGTATTGCCAAGATTAAGTAGCCGAATTAGATTCACAACGCCTCATTCGTGGAGCGCGTCATGAGACAAGTCATTTTTTTTGGTTTGTTGACAGTTTTGGGAAGTGTTTCCCTAGCTAGTGCGCAGAAAGCCAGCGAACAAATCGCTATCCCGAAGGAATGTGAACCAGCGAAGGATAAGATAGCTTGCGCCTGTGCAGTGTCAGAGGCAGCTGGCTACACTGGTATGAGTCCAATGGGTGGGTGGGAATGGCGATACCGAAACACCAACGCTCAGATCAAATGCCTAAAACGAAATGGGCGCACAATCTAGTTTGATGATCTGAGACTGTCGCGCGCGGCTAGGCCTCTCTGGATGAAAGGCCACTGAGCGTCAGACCATTCGGAGATGGGGCATTTTGTAGCCACGCAGCCAGGTCGCGCTCCGCCCGCGCCGACAGAGCCATCTTCTTTGCGCGCGCCTTCTCCGGCCCGAGCAGCCGTTTCCCGTCGGGATGCTTCACCGCCTCCGCCAGCGGCGGGAACAGGCCGAAGTTGACGTTCATCGGTTGGAAGGAGCGGGGACCCGCATCGATCTTCTCGATGTGCCCGCCGGTGATGTGCGCGATCAGGGCGCCGATGGCGGTCGTTTGCGGCGGGGCCGACACCGGCGCGCCGAGCCGCTCGGCGGCGGCCATGCGGCCCGCGATCAGGCCAACCGCAGCGCTCTCGACGTAGCCCTCGCAGCCCGTGATCTGGCCGGCGAAGCGCAGGCGCGGGTCGGCCTTGAGTCGCAGAAGGGGATCGAGCAGGACCGGCGAGTTCAGGTAGGTATTGCGGTGGATGCCGCCGAGCCGGGCGAATTCAGCCTTTTCGAGGCCCGGAATGGTCCGGAAGATCTCCGTCTGCGCGCCGTGCTTCAGCTTCGTCTGGAAGCCCACCATGTTGTAGAGCGTGCCCAGCGCATTGTCCTGGCGAAGCTGCACGACCGCATAGGGCTTCCCCGTCGGATTGTGGGCGTTGGTCAGGCCCATCGGCTTCATCGGGCCGTGCCGCAGCGTTTCCGGCCCGCGCTCCGCCATCACCTCGATCGGCAGGCAGCCGTCGAAATAGGGCGTGCCCTCCCACTCCTTGAATTCGGTCTTCGGCCCCGCGATCAGCGCCGCGATGAAGGCGTCATACTGGGCGCGGTCGAGTGGGCAGTTG
>CAMFKC010000266.1 GCA_945956975.1 uncultured Methylocystaceae bacterium
GGCCGGGGTGGCGCGGCGCCGGGCCGATCACCGGCAGCAGATCGGGCAGGCAAGGCCGCCGCCCGAGCCAGGGCTCCCCATCCAGCCGCTCGCCCAATGGAAACGTCTTGCGCGCCAGCGGTTCGACGGCGGCGA
This sequence comes from uncultured Methylocystaceae bacterium, assembly GCA_945956975.1. GTDB lineage: Bacteria > Pseudomonadota > Alphaproteobacteria > Rhizobiales > Beijerinckiaceae > JAJXWB01. The sequence continues at coordinate 136 of CAMFKC010000266.1, forward strand.
GTTGAAGCGGCGAGGCCGGCGCGTCGCGTGGCGCGAATTCGGCGCCCGTCGTCAGCCGCAATCCCTGCGCCATCGGCGCGACGAGATAGCCGCCGTCGACGTCCAGCACGGGATGGTTGAGCACCCCGTTGCCAGCGGGGCGGTAATGCATGTGATAGCCGCGCTTCACGCCAAGCGGAATATCGTAGCCAAGCGGGCGGAAGACATCGTCCGACCATGGCCCGAGCGCGATCACCGCCTCGCGCGCCTCCACGATTCCGGCTGCTGTGGCGACGCTCCAGCCTTGCGGCGTCTGCGTCAGGCTGCGCGCGTCGCCGGAAAACAGACGGCCGCCATTCCGGCCGAACAGGCCCGCGTACGCGGCGGCCAGGCCGCCGGGATCGACGCAGGCCGCGGGATCCCGCAGGACGATCGCCCCGGCGAAGCCGCTCAGGCTCGGCTCGATTTTCGCAAGCGCAGGCGCATCCAGAGCGTCGAATGTCAGGCCAAAGTCGCGGATGCGGCGCGTCTCGAGCGCGCCTTCCGCCAAAGTCGCTTCGGAGCGAAAGGCCTTGATCCAGCCCGATGGCCGGATCAGGTCCTCCGCGCCCGCCGCCCGGGCCAGTTTCATATGTTCGTCGAGGCAGCGTTCGATTAGGGGCAGCGCGGCGCGTGCGTGGGCGGCGGCCTTGTCCGGGGCGCTCTCCATGAAATAGCGGGCGATCCATGGCAGGGTCTGCGGCAGCGCCGCCCAGTCGATGCGCGCAGCCGGATTGGTCCCGAAGATCGTGCGCAGGATGGTCTTGAGATCGCGGGGAAAGGTATAGAGTTCCACGGAGGCGCGTTCGATCAGGCCAGCGTTGCCGTAGCTGGTTTCGCGCCCCGCCGCGCCTCGCCGGTCGACCAGCGCGACGTCCCGGCCACGGGCCTGCAGCGCCAGCGCCGCGCCGACGCCGACCATGCCTGCGCCAAGAACGATCGTATCGGCTCGTATCGACAATCGAATCCTCCGTATTTACCGGATATATAGGCGCGCCAGCCATCCTGATGCGAGAATTGGGCCCATTTCCGGGCTTACGGCATCTGGAGAACGAGATGGACGCGCTTCCGCCCATCGTCATTTCGCAACCGGCAGACGCGAAGATGCACGACTCCGCCATACCCAGCGATTGGGTCATCGATGGCGCGCCGCAGGCCAGGAGCGCTGTGCTCTCACGCTCGACGGACGGCACCGCCGTCACGGTGGTGTGGGAAACGACGAAAGGCACGTTCCGCTGGCATTTCGGCGTCGACGAGACAGTCAACGTGCTCGAGGGCGAAGTTTTCATCACCGATCAAAAGAACGTCGAGCATCGCCTCGGGCCGGGTGACGTTGCCTATTTCCCGAGCGGTTCCTGGAGCACATGGCGCGTGCCGGACCGCCTGCGCAAGATCGCCTTCATCCGCCATGGCGTTTCCGGCCCGGCGGCGCTCGTGGCCCGCGGCTGGTCGCGGGTGGTGAACTTCTTCTCCTCCGGCAAGCCTCCCTCCCCGATGGCGGTCGCGCCCGTCGTCCATCCCTGAGGATTGCCGCGGGACAATCCCGCGTCGCGTTCCTATATGAGGCCCGCCGCGGCGCGGAGGCGTCGCGAGAGGAGCCTCTCATGCATACATGGACCTACGACACGGTCTGGGCCTGGCCGTTTCATGGCATTGGCCCGCTCGGCGCGCTGCTGATCGTCGTCTTCCTGGCGTGGCTGCTGCTGCGCGACCGCCGCCCCAAGGAGCCGGCTGGCTGGGCATGGCCGCAGCCGCAAGCGCAATCCCTTGGCGCGACAGTGGAAAGCGCGCGCGACATTCTCGACAAGCGCTACGCGCGCGGCGAGATAACCAAGGACCAATACGAAGCGATGAAGCGGGATCTGGCGGCTCCGTGACCCGACGCCGCGTGGACTCTGCCTCCGCGCGCATGTTACTCGGCGTTCAAGGGAGAGCGACGTTGCGAAAAATCCGGATCCTGCCCTCGATCCTTTCGGCGGATTTCGCCGATCTCGGCGCCGATGTCGCGGCCTGCATCCAAGCGGGCGGCGACATGGTCCATGTCGACATCATGGACGGGCACTTCGTGCCGAATATTTCCTTCGGGCCGATGGTCGTGCAGGCGATCCGGAAATCCACGGATGCGCTGTTCGACACACATCTGATGATCGCGCCCGCCGATCCCTATCTCGAGGCCTTTGCCAAAGCTGGGTCCGATATAATCACCGTCCATGCCGAGGCTGGCCCGCACCTCCACCGCTCGCTGCAGGCGATCCGCGCGCTCGGCAAAAAGGCCGGCGTCTCGCTCAATCCGGGCACGTCGGAGACCGCCATCGAGCATGTGATGGACATGATCGATCTCGTGCTCGTCATGAGCGTCAACCCGGGCTTCGGCGGTCAAAGCTTCATTCCCGGCGCGCTGGACAAGATTTCCCGCATCCGCGCGATGATTGCCGGCCGGCCGATCGCGCTCGAAGTCGATGGAGGCGTGACGCCCGCCAACGCCGGCGAAGTCGCCGCCGCAGGCGCCGACTGGCTGGTCGCCGGCTCCGCCGCCTTCAAGGGCGGCCGCAGCCAATACGCGGCCAACATCAGGGCGCTGCGCGAAGCCGCCGAAAGCGCGATCGGGCTCGCGGCCTAGCTTGCGTTAGTGCGACCGGGCTCGAGGTCCGGATCCCGCGAATATTTTGGCGGGACACGGCTGATCGTCGAATTCAGCAGCATGACGATGAGCACGGTCGGGGCCAATATCAGCCACGCGGGAAGAAGCCAGGCGTAGGTCTCGAACATCGCGATCTCCCACAGGTTCATACCGTTGGATCAACAAGGTCTCGGACCCCGGGTTCCGCGGCGCGGACGTATAGGCCTCCGACGCGTGCCGGCCCGCACAGAAATCAGAAAGTCGATAGCCCAGTTTCCGCCGCCATGAGAGCCGTTCCGGCTCGCGTGCTGCGAGGAAACAATGCTCAAGCCATTCGTCGCCGTCGCTCTTCTGCTCGGCCTTGCCTCGCCCGCGCTGGCCAAATGTCAGGCGGGCAAGATCGAGACGGACATCAACGCCGTCCGCATCGGCGACGAAATCAGCGTCGAGCGCGCGCTGGGCAGGCTCGACACGCTGCCCATCGGCGCCAGCGAGAAAGACCCGTCGGAAAGCGACATGCCGACCCTCGTCCTCTTCAACAAGGACAAGTCCGAAGTCGCGATCCTCACCAAGCACCCCGGCGACACGCCCGGCTCCTTCATGGAAATCGAGGTACGGCCGGCCGCAGATTCAAGGCTCGTTGGAAAGACCCTTCAGGCCGAGCATCTGGCGACCGAGCGCGGGATCAGGCTCGGCGTGCCCGTCGCCTTCGTGATGGAGCGTCTCGGCGACTGCTTCACGAAAACGTCGTCGAAGGGCAAGACCACGCTCGAATATGCGCTGGACGACGCGGACCACGCGTATCTCAAGCGCGTGAACATGCCGAGCTATTACGGCCGCTACACGTTCCGGGGCGGGAAGCTGGTCGGCTTCGCGATCGGCTCGGAAATGCCCTGAGCGCTCGCGGGGGCGGCGCTCCCTGTTCGAAGCGTCACTTCCCCTCTGCCGTCAGCGGGCTCTGGCACGCTGCGCCGTCCAAAGCCCCACGCGCGGCCTCGTTTTGCTGATAATTGCCCTTCCAGCAGATCTGGCCCGGCTTCAGCGAGATCACCGCCAGCGCGTTGCGGTTTTTGCTGGTCTCGGAATCCGTCCCCTGAAACCGCACGATCAGGCCCTTGAGGCTCGCCCGAGACGGAGCGGCGCCCTCGGCGAAGACCCATTCGACCATGCCGTTCTTGTTGGCGAGGCCGGAGAAGCCGCCAACCGACACCATTGGCCCCCAGGTCGAGAAGCTCTTGCCATCGATCTTCACGAACAGATGCTCGTAGTCGTAACAGGACAGGAGTTTCGTGCTGACGCCGACCACCGGCCCTTTGCATGCGAATTCGCAGGATTCCGGCCCGTCGCTGCTGGCCTTGTTGAGCTTGTAGGCGCAGGCCTTCTTGTCGTTGACGCTGGTGTATCTCGAGACGTCCGCCGCCTGCGCCCCGCTGGCCAGAACAACGCCCCCCAGCGCCAGAATTGCGATCCGCATGCCGCCCCCTTCTCCCCGGGCGAGGTTAAAGCTTCCGCCCCTGTTGGAAAACAGGCCGCGCGACTTGACCTGCCAGCACGGGTCGCGCAAGTCCTCCGGCAAAGCCCTCCAGGGCGAGACACCGACGGACAAAGCCCATGATCCCCCGCTATTCCCGCCCCGAAATGGTCTCCGTCTGGGAGCCGGAGACGCGTTTCCGCATCTGGTTCGAGATCGAGGCCTATGCCTGCGAGGCGCTAGCGGAACTGGGCGTGATCCCGAAGGAAAGCGCGAAGGCGATTTGGGAGAAGGGCTCGGTCGCGAAATTCGACGTCGCCAAGATCGACGAGATCGAGCGCGTCACCAAGCACGACGTCATCGCCTTCCTGACGCATCTCGCCGAATTCATCGGCCCGGACTCGCGCTTCGTCCATCAGGGCATGACCTCGTCGGA
>CAMFKC010000267.1 GCA_945956975.1 uncultured Methylocystaceae bacterium
CGCTCGGCGAATATTCCGCGCTTGCCGCCGCCGGCGCCTTTTCGCTCGCTGACGCAGCCCGCCTTCTTCGCTTACGCGGCAAGGCCATGCAAGCCGCTGTGCCGGTCGGACAGGGCGCGATGGCCGCGCTGCTCGGCCTCGACTACGAGACCGGCGTCGCCGTGGCCGCGGAAGCGCAGGCCGAGGCCGGCGGCGTCTGCCAGATCGCCAACGACAATGGCGGCGGGCAGGTCGTCGCGTCCGGCTCCAAGGCCGCCGTCGACAAGGCGATCGAGATCGCCAAGGGCAAGGGCGCCAAGCGCGCCATGCTGCTGGCCGTATCTGCGCCTTTCCACTGCGCGCTGATGCAGCCCGCCGCCGACGCCATGGCGGAGGCGCTGGCCAAGACCAACATCGTGGCGCCGAAGGTTCCGGTCGTCGCCAATGTCGTCGCGAGTGCGGTGAGCGATCCCGCCGATATCCGCGACCTTCTCGTGAAGCAGGTGACCGGCACCGTGCGCTGGCGCGAATGCGTCGGCTACATGGCGGCCAACGGCTGCGACCGTTTTATCGAAGTGGGCGCCGGCAAGGTGCTGACGGGCCTCGTCAAGCGCCTCGCGGAAGGCGCGACGGGCGTGAGCGTCGGGACGCCGGCCGACGTCGAGGCGTATAAGGGCGCCTGAACACAGGACCTCATGCTGAGGAGCCCGCGCAGCGGGCGTCTCGAAGCATGGGGGATGCGGCCATCCTTCGAGACGCGCCCTTCGGGCGCTCCTCAGGATGAGGTTCGAGAATTTGACAGGAGCGCATTCCATGTTCGACCTGACCGGCAAGACCGCCCTCGTGACAGGCGCCTCGGGCGGCATCGGCGCCGCCATCGCGCGCGGGCTTCATGCGCAGGGCGCGACCGTCGCGCTCTCCGGCACCCGCGCCGAGGCGCTGGAGAAGTTGGCGGGCGAACTGGGCGCCCGGACCCACATCCTGCCGTGCAACCTGTCCGACAAGGACGCGGTGGAAAAGCTCATCCCCGGCGCCGAAGCCGCAATGGGCCAACTCGATATTCTCGTGAACAACGCCGGCCTGACCCGCGACGGCCTGTTCATGCGCATGAAGGACGAGGACTGGGACACGGTCATCGCCGTCAACCTGACCGCCACCTTCCGCCTCGCCCGCGCGGCCGTGAAGGGCATGATGAAGCGCCGCTGGGGCCGCGTCGTCTCGATTACGTCGATCGTCGGCGTGACCGGAAATCCGGGCCAGGGCAATTACGCGGCCTCCAAGGCCGGCATGATCGGCATGTCCAAGTCGCTGGCCTCCGAGGTCGCCTCGCGCAACATCACGGTCAATTGCGTCGCGCCCGGGTTCATCGAAAGCCCGATGACCGACGCCCTGAACGAGAAGCAGAAGGAAGCGATTCTCGGCCAGGTTCCGGCGGGCAAGCTCGGGCAGGGCGCCGATGTCGCGGCTGCGGTGGTCTATCTCGCGAGCCAGGAGGCTCAGTACGTTACCGGCCAGACCCTGCACGTGAACGGTGGAATGGCAATGATCTGAAGGCTTTGCCGCCTATTGGAACAGGCGCTTGAGAAGCTGCGTCCGAACCGCCAGACTACTGGCGAGCCTTCGGGAAGTATGTTATCGGACGCGCGGAATTTGTCGGGGCGTAAACTGTCGCGGCATTGCAAATCCGGGGCTTTTGCGCTCCTGATAGTCACAGAAGACAAGGACAGAACACATGAGCGATGTCGCCGAGCGCGTGAAGAAGATCGTCGTCGAGCACCTCGGCGTCGAGGCCGACAAGGTCGTGGACAACGCCAATTTCATCGAGGATCTCGGCGCGGACTCGCTCGACACGGTCGAGCTGGTCATGGCCTTCGAGGAAGAATTCGGCGTGGAAATTCCGGATGACGCGGCCGAGACCATCGTCACCGTCGGCGACGCCGTGAAGTTCCTCGAGAAGGCCACCGCCGCCTGATTGGCGGCGTTTCGTCGGTTCGAAGAACAGCAGCGGGCGTAGCACATGTCGTCAATGCGTAGGGTCGTGGTCACGGGCCTCGGCATGGTCAGCCCGCTGGGCCAGGGCGTCGAGACGAGTTGGCGGCGCCTGATCGCTGGCGAGAACGGCTTCGGCCGGATCCAAGGCTTCGAGATCGACGATCTGCCCTGCCAGATCGCCGCGCATGTGCCGCGCGGCGATGGCTCCAACGGCTCCTTCAATCCCGACCAGTGGATGGAGCCCAAGGAGCAGCGCAAGGTCGACGACTTCATTCTCTACGCCATGGCCGCCTCGACCGAGGCGCTCCGCGATGCGAACTGGAAGCCTGAAACCTACGAACAGCAGATTTCGACCGGCGTCATGTTCGGTTCTGGCATCGGCGGCCTCTCCGGCATCGCCGATACCTCGCTCCTTCTGAAGGAGCGCGGCCCCCGCCGCGTTTCGCCCTTCTTCATCCCCGGCCGCCTCATCAACCTCGCCTCGGGCTATGTCTCGATCGAGCACGGGTTGAAGGGCCCCAACCACGCCGTCGTCACCGCCTGTTCCTCGGGCGCGCACGCCATCGGAGACGCCGCCCGCTTGATCGCGCTGGGCGACGCCGAGGTCATGGTGGCGGGCGGCGCCGAATCGGCCATATGCCGCATCGGCATCGCGGGCTTCGCGGCCTGCAAGGCGCTCTGCACCGCGTTCAACGACGAGCCCTCGAAGGGTTCGCGTCCCTACGACCGCGACCGCGACGGCTTCGTCATGGGCGAGGGCGCAGGCGCGCTGGTGCTGGAATCGCTCGAGCACGCGCAGGCGCGCGGCGCGAAAATCTACGCCGAGATCGTCGGCTACGGCATGTCCGGCGACGCCTACCACATAACGGCTCCGTCCGAGGACGGCGATGGCGCCTACCGCTGCATGACCGCTGCGCTGAAGCGCTCCGGCATGACGGCTTCCGACATCGACTACATCAACGCCCATGGCACGTCGACCATGGCCGACGGGATCGAACTCGGGGCGGTCGAACGTCTGCTCGGCAATTCCGCTTCCAAGACGTCGATGTCCTCGACCAAATCGGCGATCGGCCATCTTCTGGGCGCCGCCGGCGCTGCGGAGGCGATCTTCTCGATCCTCGCGATCCGCGACCAGGTCGCTCCCCCGACGCTCAATCTCGACAATCCCGCCTTCGAAACGCCGATCGACCTGGTCCCGAACAAGGCGCGCAAGCGCGAGATTCGCGCCGCCCTGTCGAATTCTTTCGGCTTTGGCGGCACCAACGCCTCGCTGATCTTCGTCGGCCCGCCAAACTGAGCCGACCGCCTTTTCGCCACAAAGCGGGCTAGTGTCGCTCGATCGCCTGGGGGCGTCAGAATTTGGTGGACCGCAGGGTATGAGCACCGTCGAACCGGACAATCGGGAGGTTCCGCCGCCCGCGCCAGGCGCGCGCAACGGCATCTTCTCGCGCCGGCGCAGCCTGAAAAGCCCGAGCGAGGCCCTGCAACCGGAGGCCGCGCCGCCGCCGCCCGAACAGAAGAAAAAGAAGCGCCGCGACGGCGCGCTCTCAGCCTTCTCCGGATTTCTCTCCTTTCTGGTCGTGCTCTGCGTGGCCGGCGGCGTCGGCCTCGTGCTCATGCAGCGCAAGATGCGCGAACCGGGCCCCTTGCCGAGCGACAAGGTCGTCTATGTCGCGCCGGGCACCGAAGTGCCCGACATCATCGCGCTGCTCGAGAAGGAAGGCGTGATCGACAATACCGCGCTGCTGAATATCGAATTGCTCGTCGAGGGCGCGCGCTCGAAGCTCAAGGCCGGCGAGTATCTGTTCCGGCAGCAGGCGAGCCTGCGCGAGGTGCTGGATACGCTCGTCAACGGCCGCCAGATCCTGCACGCCGTGACGATTCCCGAGGGCCTCACCAGCCAGCAGATCATCGACCGGCTGAAGGACAGCGACGTCCTCGTCGGCGAGATCAAGGATGTCCCGCCCGAAGGTTCGCTCCTGCCCGAGACCTACAAGGTCGCCCGCGGCACCAGCGTCCGCGATCTCATCCGCAAGATGCAGGAGAGCGAGAAGAAACTGCTCGACCGCGTCTGGGCGCAGCGCAATCCCGACCTCCCGCTGCGCTCGCCGCACGAACTCCTGACCTTGGCCTCCATCGTCGAGAAGGAAACCGGCAAGGCCGACGAGCGTCCGCGCGTCGCCGCCGTCTTCATCAACCGGCTCAACAAGCGCATGCGCCTGCAGTCGGACCCGACGATCGTCTATGGCCTCGTCGGCGGCCGCGGCACGCTCGGGCGCGGCATTCTGGCCTCGGAAGTCCAGAAATGGACGCCCTACAACACCTACGCGATCGACGGCCTGCCGCCGGGACCCATCGCCAACCCCGGACGCGCGGCGCTCGAAGCCGTCGCCAATCCCTCGCGCACGCAGGAGCTATATTTCGTCGCCGACGGCACGGGCGGGCACGTCTTCTCCTCGTCGCTCGAAGAGCATAACCGCAATGTCGTGCGGTGGCGGCAGATCGAACGCGACAAGGGCGCCGCAACTAACGTCGATCGGGCGCAGGAGGCCCCCTCGACCACGGCGCCTGCGATCCGGCCCGGCCAGCGCAGCGAGGCGGAGCCCGCCGCCAACTTTGGCCGCCTGACGACGCTCGCGGCCAACCCGACCGACATCGTGCCGCCCGAGCCGAACATTGCGCCGGCAGACGCCGCGAAGGCCATCGAC
>CAMFKC010000268.1 GCA_945956975.1 uncultured Methylocystaceae bacterium
CGTCTGTTCATCGAAGACGAGCGTCATTGCGTCACGCCGCGGCTGACTTCGCGCCCCATATATCGTCGCCGTCGATCCATGTCGTGTGAAAGCCGATGCTGATGCGCCGGGGGATTTTCACCTTGGCGATCGGCCTGGTTATGTCGGCTGCGTCGAACACGAGGCAGGCCGCCGACCAGTCGTTGCTGTCGACCACGAAGGAAACCGGATAGGCCTTGCACTCGCCCGCCGTGCGGCCCGCGCCTCGGGCAGGCGCGACAGGCGCTTCCGAGCCATAGACGCCCGCGCCATATTCGTAACGCTGCGTCGCGCCGCCTTCGAGATCGTAGCGCACCATGGCGTTGAAGGTCTGGCAGCGGCCTTCCATTTCGCCGTCCTTCGCGACGGGAATGATCTGGTTGAACGAATAGCGCGACTTCAGCCCGACGAGATTGTTGTTGACCGTCGGAAACTCGCTGTTGGCGTCGTCCAGCATGCCCTCGCGCGTTGCGCCCGTGCGCGTGTTGAAGGACCAGCGATACATGACGTGGCTTCGCCGCCGGTAGGACATCATGGAGGCCAGATGCCGGTCGGCCGGGTCCTTGCCCGGCATCGGGTCTTCCTGCCGGCAGCCGATCATGTGCACCCAGTCCCCGTCTTCCCAACTGTTGGCGATGTGCAGGATGTAGCAGGGCTCGGCCTCGAACCATTGCACCTTGTCCGACCGGCCGTAGCGATCGATCAGGCCGAAGCGCGCTGGCTGGTCGCGGTGGAATTCCATCACCCGCCGGCCGTGCCGCTTCAGGATGTCGACGTTGTGGTAGAAGGGCAGGTCGTGGAGGATCGCGTAATTCTCCGTCAAACCCATGTCGTGCGGCGACCGCGGTCCTGCGAGATCGACGGGAATGTCGAAGGCGAGCGTGCCGTCGGGATTGGCCATGCCGTAGCTCATGTACGGCGGTTCGTCCTGGTAGTTGAAGAAGAACATCTGTTTCGAGATCGGATCGGTCTTCGAATGGGCCGACAGCGAATGTGTGAGCTTGCCGCCGAGCCGCTCGCGGCCCGTCGTCTCCAGCGTCAGCGGATCGACGCAATAGGGATCGCCCGACATGTGCCAAAGCGACAGGATCTTGCCGTTGAAGAAGATCACGTCAGTGTTCGAAACGTCCTTGATCGGCGAGCCCGGCAGCCGGAAATCGTAGGGACCGGCAATGCCCGGCCAGATCGCCTTGCCGGCCTTTTCCTCGACGACGAAGGCGCCGTTGCGCAGCCATTTCTGGCGGAACGAGGCGCGCCCGTCGCGAAAGTAGATCGCCCGCAGCATCGCATCGCCGTCGTAGTAGTGATAGCGATCGTTGATCGGCTCGAACCGCTGCGACGGCCCATTCATCACATAGGCGCCGTAGAGGTCGCGCGGCAGTTCGCCCTCGATCTCGAGATCTTCGGCCTCGTATTCCACTGCAGTCGGCGCGAATGCGCCATGAAGATAGGGATGGTCGTAGCGCCAGATCCAGTCCGGGGCGTCCGGCGGCGGCGCGCCGTCGGGCGCAAACATCCGCACATTCGCTTCGGTCACGGGCAAGGGGGTGTCGTGCGACATGAGCGTTCCCCGGATATTGTTATGTAACTAGACCAAATTAGCTACCGGCGGCTGTAAGTCAAGGGATGTGGCCGGCGGTGATGCGAGGCGCAAGATCGCGCATGGGCCAAAGGCAATCGCACCATTGTCGCGATGCAGCAAAGGGTATTGCAGATTCTGGCCTTGCCTTCCGATGGCTCGACGACAGGGGACCGCGTATTGGATGTTGCCAGCGGAGCCAAATCCGGTCTACTTTTAGACATATAGACCGGGCGCGGCGCAGTCATGCAGCCGAAAGCCCCGGCGTCAGGGCCGGAAACGCAGCGAGGCACGCTTGGACAGGGCGCTGGAAATATCAGTGTTGCGCGCGTATCCCGCAGCCGCGGGCCGCGGTGGAAGCCGTTTCCTCCAGAGGCGTGCATGAGCGAGCCGTCCGACGTTCGCGTCCGCCTCGCGCGCCTTCGCGCGCCGATCTTCGCGGCGCCCATGTTCCTCGTCTCCACGCCGGAGCTTGTCGTCGAAGCATGCCGGGCCGGCGTCGTCGGCTCCTTTCCGGCGCCCAATTGCCGCACGAGCGAGGAACTGGGCCAGTGGATGGGCCGCGTCCGAACGGGCCTCGCCGCGCCCTCGCACGGCGATTGGCCGGTCGCGCCTTGGGCGCTCAACCTCGTCACGCATACAACGAGCAAGCGGCTGCCGGCCGACCTCGAACATGTGGCCGAGCATCAGCCGCCGATCGTCGTCACGGCGCTCGGCAGCCCGAAACCGGTGATGCCCGTGGTTCACGGCTACGGCGGTTTGGTATTCGCCGATGTGACCTCAGAAGATCTCGCGCGCAAAGCGGCGGACGCCGGCGTCGACGGCCTCGTGCTCGTCTGCGCGGGCGCGGGGGGACATACAGGCGAACTCAGTCCCTTCGTCTTCGTGGAGCGCGTTCGTCGGTTCTTCGATGGCTACATCGCGCTGGGCGGCGCCATCGGCACGGGCGAGGCGGTGCTCGCGGCGCAGGCGCTGGGCGCCGATTTCGCCTATGTCGGCACGACTTTCCTGGTCGCCGACGAAAGCATGGCCTCGCCGGACTACAGGCAGATGGTCATCGACTGCCGCGCCAGCGACCTGATGATCACGCGCGCCTTTACCGGCGCACGCGCCAACATGCTCAAGCCGTCGATGCTGAACCAGGGGCTCGATCCCGCCGAACTCGAATTCAAGGTCGCGAAGATGAACTTCACCGGCCGCGAGAACGAGCAGGTGAAGCCCTGGGTCGGCATCTGGGCCGCGGGGCAGGGCCTCGGCCGCATCGACAAAGTCGCGCCGACGCGCGCGATCGTCGACGGGCTCGCCGCGGAATACGCGGCCGCGCGGCGCAGGATGGCGGAGCTTTGCGCATGAGCGTTTTCCCGCCCGACATCTGCGCCCGCCATCGCGCGGACGGCTATTGGGGCGAGGAAACGCTGACATCGATGTTCGAGGCGACGGCGCGCCGCGCGCCGGACCGTCTCGCGCTCGTCGATCCGCCGAACCGCGAAGCGATCTTCGAAGGCGCGCCCAGGCGATACGATTACGCGGCCCTCGCGCGCGAGATCGAAATCTATGCGGCGGCCTTCCGCCGGCACGGGCTCGGCAATGGCTCGGTCGTCGCGGTGCAATTGCCCAACATTTCGGAAATCGTGATCGCCATGCTGGCGCTGTCGCGCATCGGAGCGATCGTCAGCCCGGTGTCGATCGCCTATCGCACTGCGGAGCTGCGCGCGCTGTCTGAAATTCTCGATTTCGACGCCTATCTGTCTGTCGGAAGGTTTCGCGGCGCGCCGTTCTATGCCGAGCGCCTCGACGCGATTGCGCCCGGTGTCAAGCAATTGGGCCTAGGCGTGGACCTGCCGCCCGGCGTGACGCCGCTGCTGGATGATCGCGCGGACGATCGCGCTACGCCCGCGACCCCGTCGGACGCGGACGACCTCTTCGCCGTCTTCTGGACATCCGGCACCGAGGGTACGCCGAAGGCCGTGCCCAAGACGCACAACAATATGATGGCGAGTTCGCTCGGCGCATGGAAAATCCTGGGCCTGCCCGATGGCGTCAACATTCTCGCGCCCTTTCCCTTCGTGAATGCGGCGGCGGTCGGGGGGCTCATGATGTGCTGGATGCGCACGGCCGGCGCGCTTGTGCTGCATCATCCCTTCGACGTCGAGATTTTCCTGCGGCAATTGTCGGAAGAGGCCGTCGGCTACACGATGATGTCTCCGACCATCCTCTCCTACTTGCGCGAAAAGTCCGATCATCCGCTGCTGACGCCGGCGCTCGAGCGGCTGCTTGCGGTCGGCACCGGTTCGTCGCCGCCCGATCCCGAAACTTTCGTTTTCTTCCAGGATCGTTTCGGTATTCCCGTCGTCAATTTCTTCGGCTCCAACGAAGGCGCGCAACTGGCGGCCGCGCCCGAAGGCATTGCGGACGCGCGGCTGCGCGCCAAGGCCTTTCCGCGTGATGGCGACGTCAACTGGCGCCCGCACCTGCGCACGGCGAACGGCGGCTGGTTCAAGCTGGTCGATCCGGAAACCCGCGCGCCGGTGAGCGCGCCCGGCGGCATCGGAGAGATGCTGATTGGGGGACCCGCCACGCTGCCCGGCTATCTCTCGCGAAAGGGCTTCGATCGCTCGCGCTTCGACGCCGAAGACTATCTGGGCTCCGGCGATCTCTTTGAGATCAGCGAATGCGGCGCGCTCATCAAATTCCACTCCCGCGTGAAGGAGTTGATCTCGCGCGGCGGCATGAAGATATCTCCGGTCGAATTGGACCATGTCTTCGCCAAGCTTCCGGGCGCGCGCGAGGCGGCGGTCGCGTCCTACGCCGATCCTGCGCTCGGCGAACGCGTCTGCCTGTTCGTCGCGCCGGAAGAGGGCGCCGTGATCGACGAGGCGGCGATCCGCCTTTTCTGCGATCGCGCGGGGCTCGCACGCTTCAAATGGCCGGAGCGCCTCGAATTCTGCGAGGCGCTGCCGCGCACGCCGATGGGCAAACTCGACCGCAAGGCTCTTGCGCGCGCACTCGCGGAGAGCCGCGAAGACGCGTGAGGGCGACAACAGATCATTCTTGTGT
>CAMFKC010000269.1 GCA_945956975.1 uncultured Methylocystaceae bacterium
CTTGCACCTCGTGCCGCTGGCGCCGCGCGATCCGGTCGCCAACAGCGCATTGCTGATCGCCTGGCTTGCGGCCGCCGGCGGCGCAGTCGCCGGCACGCTCTTTGGTCTCTATCTCTACATTTCCTCGCGATGGCTGGACATCGGCCATGTCGACGCATTTTCCGCCATGCGAAGGAATTCTCATCGCCACTTTCTGAGGCTGCGCATCAAGGGCGATGAAGTCACGGTGTTTCCGATTGGACTGGAGCGCACCCCGCACCGGAGCGAATGGCGCAGAAACACTGCGCCATCGCCTGACCAGCCATCTTTTTTCATCGCCGATCCGCCGCTGGCGCCCCGGCTGATCGAGACGCCTTTCATCTCAAGGGCGCTTCAGCCCTTGCGCTGAAGGTCTGTCAGCAGCGTGCGATGAATCAATCCGCCCAGCACGCCGCCGACGATCGGAGCCACCCAGAACAGCCAGAGCTGTTGGAGCGCCCAACCGCCGACAAACAGCGCGGGCCCGGTCGAGCGCGCAGGGTTGACCGACGTATTGTCCACGGGGATCGAGATGAGATGGATCAGCGTCAGGCAGAGGCCGATCGCGATCGGCGCGAAGCCCGCCGCTGCGCGCGGCTCCGTGGAGCCGAGGATGATCAAAAGGAAGACCGCGGTCAGTATAACCTCAATCAGCAGCGCCGAAACGAGGCTGTAGCCGCCGGGCGAATGTTCGCCGAAGCCGTTGGATGCGAAGCCGCCTGCAAGGGAGAAGCCGGCCTTGCCGGAGGCGATGACGTAGAGCAGGCCGGCGGCTGCGACCGCGCCCAGCACCTGCGCGATGACGTAGGGAATGAACTCGCTCCAGGAGAACCGGCCGGCGGTGGCGAGCCCCGCGGAAACGGCCGGGTTGAAATGCCCGCCGGAAATTGGCCCGAAGGCATAAGCGCCCGTCAATACCGTCAGGCCAAAGGCCAGAGATACGCCAACGAAACCGATGCCCAGTTGCGGAAACGCGGCCGCCAGAACGGCGCTGCCGCAACCGCCGAAAGTAAGCCAGAATGTGCCGAGAAATTCGGCCGCCAGTTTCCTGTTTAGTGAGTTCATGACGTCAGCCCCTTTTTTTCTTGTCCCTGCGCGACGTTTCACAACCCGTCTCAGGCGCGCATGTGCCAAAAGTCATAGTTTGGTTCTCGCTGCAGGTCTTGTCCAGCTCACGGTGCTGGCGCCGGCGCGCGCGGAAGAGAGCGTTTTGGCCGCGGTCTGCCGGCTGATCGAGGCGTCGGCGCAGGCCGAGAAGCTGCCCGCGGACTATCTGACGAAGCTGATCTGGCAGGAGAGCCGGTTCAACGCGAATGCGATCAGCCCGAAAGGCGCGCAGGGGATGGCGCAATTCATGCCCGGCACGGCTGCGGAGCGCGGACTTGCGGATCCCTTCGATCCCGAACAGGCAATTCCGAAAGCGGCCAACCTGCTGGCGGAGTTGCGCGCGCGCTTCGGCAATCTCGGACTGGCTGCCGCGGCCTACAATGCCGGCCCACAGCGGGTCGCCGACTGGATGGCGGGCAAGGGCGGCATGCCCGCGGAGACCCGCAGCTACGTGCTGATCGTGACCGGCGCCGATGTCGAAGACTGGCGCGCCGGTCCGGCCGCGCCTGCCTATGCCGGATCGTCCGAAGGGTGCGAGAAAATAACCGTCGCCCTGAAGCAGCGTGGCGGAACACTGATCGCAGCGATCGCGCCGACCGCGCCCTGGGGCGTGCAACTGGCCGGCAATTTCTCGAAGGCGATGGCCCTCTCGGCCTTCTCGCGCACACGGTCGCGGCTGGGCCCGGTGCTGGCGGAAATCCAGCCGATGGTGATCGGCTCGCGCCTGCGCAGCCGCGGCACGCGGGTCTTCTACCGAGTGCGCGCGCCGGCGCAGAGTCGTGGCGAGGCACAGGCTCTGTGCGATCGGATCCACCGGGCGAGCGGCGCCTGCGTCGTGCTCAAGAGTTCGCGCTGAACCGGATTGCGCGAACGGGCGCCCGACGGGAGTGGCCTGAGCGGGCTTTGACGCTATTATCCGCGCCAACCATTCAGGGCGGCGCAGCCGCATGAGGAGACGCAGATGAAATCCGACCCCATCGTCATCGTCGGCGCCGCGCGAACGCCCATGGGTGGATTGCTTGGCGATTTCGCCGCGATGACAGCGCCGCAACTCGGCTCCACAGCGCTCGACGCCGCCGTCTCGCGCGCAGGCCTCAAGCCCGACGACATCGAGAATGTCGTGATGGGTTGCGTTCTGCCGGCCGGCCTCGGCCAGGCCCCTGCGCGTCAGGCGGCGCTGGGCGCGGGCATGCCGAAGTCGACGGGCTGCACGACGATCAACAAGATGTGCGGCTCGGGGATGCAGGCGATCATGTTCGCGCACGACATGCTGGCCGGCGGCTCTTTCGACGTGATGGCGGCGGGCGGGATGGAGAGCATGTCCAACGCGCCATACCTGCTGCCCAAGGCGCGCGGCGGCTATCGGCTCGGCCATGACAGGGTCATGGATTCGATGTTCCTCGACGGCCTCGAGGACGCCTACGATCGCGGTCGCCTGATGGGCACGTTTGCCGAGGACGCCGCGCAATCCTACCAATTTTCGCGGGCCGAACAGGACGCCTATGCGGTGGCCTCGCTCGAACGCGCGGTGAAGGCCGGGAAGGATGGTTCCTTTGCCGAGGAAATCACGCCGGTGAAGGTGAAGAGCCGCAAGGGCGAAGCGACAATTGCGATCGACGAGCAGCCGGGCAAGGCGCACCTCGACAAGATCCCGACGCTGAAGCCCGCTTTCCGTGAAGGCGGCACCGTGACGGCGGCCAACTCCTCCTCGATCTCCGACGGCGCTGCGGCGGTGACGATGATGCGCCGGTCTGAAGCGGAAAAGCGCGGCCTGACACCGATCGCGACGATCATCGGTCATTCCACGCACGCCTCGACGCCGGGCCTGTTTCCCTCCGCGCCCGTCGGCGCGATGAACCGCCTGCTGGAGCGCGTCGGCTGGGACGCCAAGGACGTCGATCTGTGGGAGGTCAACGAGGCTTTCGCCGTCGTCGCGATGATCGCGATGCGCGATCTCGGCATTGCGCACGACAAGATCAACGTGCATGGCGGCGCCTGCGCGCTCGGCCATCCGATCGGCGCCTCCGGCGCGCGCATCGTGGTGACGCTGATCTCTGCGTTGCGCAAATATGGCATGAAGAAGGGCGTCGCCTCGCTGTGCATCGGCGGCGGCGAAGCGACCGCGATCGCGCTGGAGGCGGCATGATCCTCTCTGAAGAACAGCAGATGGTGCGCGACATGGCGCGCGATTTTTCGCGCGAAAAACTCGCGCCGTTTGCCGCCGAATGGGATCGCGAACATCGCTTTCCGGCCGATGCGATTTCCGAAATGGCCTCGCTCGGCTTCATGGGCATGAACGTGCCGGTCGAGTGGGACGGCGCGGGGCTCGACTATGTCTCCTATGCGGCGGCGGTGATCGAAGTGGCGGCCGGTTGCGGCGCGGTCTCGACGATCATGAGCGTGCACAACGGCGTCGGCTGCATGCCGATCCTGAACTATGGCGACGATGCGCAGCGCGAGAAATATCTCAAGCCCATGGCGCGCGGCGAATGGATCGGCTGCTTCTGCCTGACCGAGCCGGACGCGGGTTCCGACGCCGCCTCGATCCGCACCCGAGCGAAGCTCGACGGCGATCACTATGTCATCAACGGCGCGAAGCAGTTCATCACGTCCGGCAATAACGCGAAGGTCGCCATTGTCTTCGCCGTCACCGACCCCGAGAAGGGCAAGGGCGGAATGTCGGCCTTCATCGTGCCGACGGATACCCCCGGTTTCCGTGTCGAGCGCGTGGAACTGAAGCTCGGGCAGCATTCGTCCGACACCTGCGCCATCGTGTTCGAGAACATGCGCGTGCCCGTCGCCAACCGTCTCGGCGCTGAAGGGATGGGCCTCAAGATCGCTCTCGCCAATCTGGAGGGTGGGCGCATCGGCATCGCCGCGCAGGCTGTCGGCATGGCGCGGGCGGCGTTCGAGGCGGCGCGCGACTATGCGAAGGAGCGCAAGCAGTTCGGCAAGCCGATCTTCGAGCACCAGGCGGTGGCCTTCAAACTGGCCGACATGGCGACGCGGATCGATGCGGCGGAACTGATGGTGATGCGCGCGGCGGTTCTGAAGGATGCGGGACTCCCGTGCCTGAAGGAGGCCTCGATGGCGAAGCTTTTCGCCAGCGAGATGGCGGAGCAGGTCTGCTCCGATGCGATCCAGATCCACGGCGGCTACGGCTACCTCGCCGACTACCCCGTGGAGCGGATCTACCGCGACGTGCGCGTGTGCCAGATCTACGAGGGCACGAGCGAGGTGCAGCGTCTCGTTATCTCGCGCGCGCTGGCGGCGGCTTAGGCCCAGCCTACGCCCCGAACTGCTCGCGCAGGATCCGCTCTTCCATCGAATGGCCGGGATCGTGCAGCAGCGTGAGGCCGGCGGCGTGGTCCATCGCCACTTCGACGCGCGCGACCTTGCGGAATTCGTCGTGGTCGGCGACGGCGGCGACTGGGCGCTTGTCGGATTCCAGAACGTCGATCACGACTTTCGCGCGATCCTGCAAGAGCGCCCCGCGCCAGCGGCGTGGACGAAAGGCCGAGATCGGCG
>CAMFKC010000270.1 GCA_945956975.1 uncultured Methylocystaceae bacterium
GCGCGGTCCTTGTCCTTCTCGGCGTTCTTGCGGAATTTCTCGATAATCTTGATGTTGCGCTGGCGGCTCTTGGCCATCTGGCGGCTCCAGTGTCTGTTCCAATTTTACGCAAACTACTGAAGTCGATCCCGAGCCGCTATGCCCGAATGCACTATGACAGTTTTATGACGAACGAACGTTAAGGACGTCGCAAAACTGTCATCTTCACCACGTCTCCCACAAGCAGGTTCCGGGCAACGACAACAAGCCCTGCCGCATCGACATGTTTCTCCACGCCTGACTGGTAGCTGCCATGGAAGACGAACTTCAGCCATGGCGACATGGCGCGCATGCCGGCGCGCAGCGCGGGCTTTTCGGACATGCAATAATCGACAAGTCGTATTTCGCCGCCGCGTCTGCAAACACGCGCGATCTCGCGCAACGCGGCAAGCTGCGCCTCTTCGGGAATGCACATGAAAACGAACGTCGCGACGACGGCGTCGAAGGATTCGTCGGCGAAACTCATGGCCGACAGATCCTCGCGGCGGATTTCGACGCGTCGGCCAAGTCGTTGCGCCCGCTGCCGCGCCTTCATCAGCATGGGCTCGCTCGCATCGACGGCAGTCACGTGCGCATGCTGGGGATAGGCGGGGATATTGCAGCCGGTTCCAGCGCCAGCGTCCAGGATCGCGCCGGACAGCCCGCGGAACACCTCCGTTCGCAAACGGCCCTTCCACAGCTTTTCGTACGGGCCGTCGAGCAAGTCATAGATCGGCGCAATACGGTCGTATGTCTTCCTGAGCGCGCTCATCTCCGGTGTCTCCGCAACAGCCCGGTGATAGATGCCTGCCTGTGCAGCCTCATTCCGGCCTGTCCGTTGCCGGTACAGATCGTTCGTGACGGGCCGGTGTCGGCGCGGCGCACGAAGCGCGATGACCTGCGCGCGGTGTCATCCAACTTTCATGAAACCACCCTAGCCAAGCGCGTTGTCCCGCATGCGCCCCGTTCCGACAGAGCGGATCCGGCGGCCTTCCGGTCTGCCGCCCCAGAAGTCGAGCGCCGAAAGTTTCCATGTCCGTCGATCGCCTGAAGCCTGCGCTGGATGTGCCGTTGCCTGGCTGCAACTGGCTTCTGCGCTTCGATGCCGAGGGAGCCGCGACGCCCGGTGCGATGGAAGGCGTTGCGGATATCGGCGCGAGCGGCGCTGCCTTCATCTGGTTGCATCTCGACCGCACCGACACGCGCGTCCGCGAGTTTCTCGGCGAACTGCAATGGCTCGACGCTGAGGCGCGTGACGCGTTGGCCGGGCCGGTCGATCACCAGTATGTCGAGCATGCCGGCGAGATCCTCTCCGGCGCGATCGTCGATCACGAGCAGGCCCTCGATGGCGTGCGGTCGCAGACGGATTTCCTTCGCTTCGCCGTCGGGCGCAATTTCGTGGTCACGTCGCGCCGGACGCCGCTATACGCGCCGCAGGCGGTTTGGCGGCGGCTGTCTGATGGATTGGCGATCGCATCGCCCGAGGCGCTGTTCGAGCTTCTCGTGTCGCAGGTTTGCGACTGCTCGTCGCGCATGCTGCGCGACATCGCCGGTATGCTCGACAAGATCGAGGAAAATGTCGTGATCGAAGGTCGCGGTCGCGACCAGCGCGCCGACCTCGGCCGGCAACGACGCAAGACGGTTCGTCTGGCGCGCCAGATCAGCGGATTGCAATCGACGCTTCGGCGGCTCGAGGAAGCAGCCGACGGGCCGGACCACGACGCACTCGTCGACCTCGCGTCCGGCCTGGGACAGCGCGCGGATTCGCTGGCGCGCGATGCAGCCAATCTGCAGGACCGCGCCCGCGTCCTGCAGGAAGAAATCAACGCGATCCTCACGCTCGAGACCAACGACCGCCTCTACATGCTCACGATCCTGACGGCGGTTCTTCTGCCGGCGACATTCGTCACGGGCTATTTCGGGATGAACACTAAAAATCTCGTTTTTGGCGAGAGCGAAAGCGGCACGCTCTACGCGACGCTGCTTTGCCTCATTGCATCCGCAGGCGCGATTTTCGTCATGCGCAGGTTGGGGATTACAGAAGCCGCGCGCGGCAGGCGGGACAGCGGCAAGGACTGATTGAGCCCCGCGTCAACACCGCTCGAGGTTCCGCGATCCTGAGGCCTTCGGAAGCCACCGGCGGACCGCTCTCGCGATCCGCCGTCTGAGGGCGCTTCTACCAGTTGATCTTCACGCCGCCCGATCCCGCCAGGCTGCGGCCGCCGTCGCCGAAGTCGCCATCGAACGACGCGAAGATCGCGAGGTTCTGCGTGATCGCGAGCTTGGCGCCCGCATTCACGCGCGCGGCGTTGCGCGGCGGCTGCGCGCCGTTGACCACGAAGGAGAAGCCCGGCGCCGCGATGAAGGCCGCCTCGATCGCGCGGCGCGGCCGGAACTCGTGCTTCCAGGCCGCGCGCAGCCATGTGGACAGCCACATGTCTGGCCCGAGATCGGTGCGCAGATCGATCTGCGCGCCGAGCATCGAAGGCAGGCTCAGCGAGTCGCGGGTCCTGAACAACAGGCCGATCGCGCTCGGCGCGCCCGAGTTGGTCTCCATGAAGCCCGACGTATGCAGCGCGCTGAACTGCAAGCCTGCGAACGGCGTGACGTCGAGGCCCGGCGTCATCGTCATCCTATAGCCCGCCTCGAACTTGCCGCTGAACGCGTAGCTGGCGAACCGCCCGGTGGGCGTCTCGCTGAAGCCGGGGACCGCAGCGATCGGCGTGTCGAACAGCGCGGGCAGGTTCGTGCCCGGAATGTTTGCCGAGCGGCGCTCGCTGTTGTTGAACGCGTCGTAGGCCAGCATTCCGCTGAAGTAGACGTTCTTGTCGCGCAGCGCGCCGTAGACCGCGGCATGGCCGCCCTGCGTCGAACCGGATGTCAGCCTGTTCGGCACATTGAACGAGAACGAGCCGTAGCCGCCAGCGACGCCGAGTAGCGCATAGGGCGACAGCTGATAGTCAAGGCCGCCGGCAAATCCTGCGCCGGCTTGCCCGGTCGCCGCAGCGCCGACGACGTAGGGGTTGGCCTGGTAGCCGCTGCGTCCGCCGAGCCCCACCGCCCAAGCGCGCCACGTGCGCTGCGCCGCGACCTTCGGCGCGAGCCCACCGAAGGGACCAGCCGCGGATGGCGCCGTCGGCGCGTAGCCAAGCGCGGGTCCGTCGTAGAGCGTGCGGGCCGTCGGATTGGCGGCCTCGTCGTTCGACGTCCAGAAGTTGAGCTGCCGCATCACCGCGCCATGGAACATGTCGATGGCCATGAACGCGGTCTGCTGCGCGGCGGCGACGCCCTCGCCGGACAACGAGTCGTAGACCGCGCCCAACTGCTGCACCGTCGGCTGGTAGAACAGCGCCGCGGCGATCGGCTTGAAGGTCGGGAAGAAGCGCGTGATCTGGATGAGATTCACGGCGTCGCCGACGGCGTGCTGGTTGCGCGTCAGCCCCAGCGGCGAGAAGTCGATCGCATAATGGAGATCGACGTCCGTCGGATTGGGGAACAGCAGCGTATAGGTGGCGACCGCTGTCGGCTGCGCCTGGAGTTGCAGGCCGGAATTGGTCACGCCGCCGTTTGCATGGATGATGTTGACGTCGTGGACGCCCGGCGCGGCGTCGCCGGGATTGTTGATGTTGACCACGACCGCGCCGGCGACGTTCGCAGTTCCGGTCGCCACGACCCGATCGGCGGTCTGATCCGTGAATTGCAGATCGACGCCGAAATAACCGCAGTTGGAGGTCGGCGCGCCGAATGTTCCGCACGAGCCGGTCGAGGTCTGCTTGAAATCTCCGGTCAGGTTGGTCTGGAGCACCGTGAGGAAGGAACCCGGCGAGAGCAGGCCTTCGATGGTGAAGAGATTGCCCGCGCCGAGATTGATCGTCGGTCCGGCGTCGAACACGCCGGATTTGATCGTCGGATTGAGCGGCGACTTATAGGGCTTGTTGTCGAGCGAGTTCGCGCCGCCGCCGAGATCGAGCGAGCCGATCAGGTGGCCGTAGCTCGTGACATTGTCGCCGCCGAGGCCGCCGCGCACCGTCATGCCGGAAATACCCTGCGATGTCGTCAGCGTCGCGAAGCTGGTCAGCGTGTTGACTGCGCCGCCCATCATGCGCACGGCGTTGCCGGCGCCCAGGCCGCCCGAGATCATCTGCGCCGTTCCAAGGGGGCCGTTGCCGAGCGTGATGTCGATTGCCGCGCCGACGCCGCCGGCGGCCGCCGATTGCGCGAAGATCGCGATCGAATTGGAGCCTGAGACGCTCACGTTCGCCTGCACGTTCACGCCGACCGTGCCGGCAGCGCCCGCGCCGCCGGCCGAGCCGGCGAAGGGACCTGCGACAGGCAGGCTGGGCGTGTCGGCAAAATCGCCGCCGCCGACCACGCCGCCGCCGCCGCCGATCGACTGCGCGACCACGCCATGCGCGCCCGCGCCGGTCGTCGCGATATTGGCGCCCGCATCGACCTTCACGGTCACCGCGCCGCCATTTCCGATTCCTGCGGCCGAGCCGACGACGACAGGCGCAACAGGCGCGCCGGCATTGTCAAAGGCCTGGAAGAGACCGCCGCCGCCGCCGATCGATTGCGCGACGACGCCATGTGCGTTGGCGCCGGCCGTCGTTACGCCCGCGGTGGTTTCATAGC
>CAMFKC010000271.1 GCA_945956975.1 uncultured Methylocystaceae bacterium
CGTGGAAGTCTTCGGGTTCCACATGGCGACGACCGATCTGCGCCAGTCCTCCGACAAGCACGAGGCGAGCGTGGCCGAACTGCTCGCCGTCGCGCGCGTCGAACAGGATTATTCCGCGCTCGACGAAGGCGCGCGCCGGCGGGTGCTGATGGGGGCGCTCTGCGATCCCCGGCAATTGCGCATTCATGGCCGCGCCTACAGCGCGGAGGCCGAGAAGGAATTCGCGATCTTCGACAAGGCGCGAGAATTGCGCCTGGCGTTCGGCGCGGCGACGATCCGTCACTACATCATCAGCCACACCGAAAGCGTCAGCGACCTCCTTGAGGTCCTGCTGCTGCTCAAGGAATTCGGCATGATGCACGGCACGCTGGCGGAGGCCGACCGCGCAGACGCGCGCGTCGATCTCGTCATTTCTCCGCTCTTCGAGACGATCGAGGATCTGCGCGGCGCGCAGGCGATCATGCGCGACTTCTACGCGCTGCCGGGGATCGCGGACCTGCTGCGCGCGTCGGGCGGCGTGCAGGACGTGATGCTGGGCTATTCCGACAGCAACAAGGACGGCGGCTATTTCACCTCCAACTGGGAGCTCTATCGCGCGTCGACCGCGCTCGCGAAAATGTTCGGCGACGAGCAGGGCGTGCGCCTGCGCCTGTTTCATGGGCGCGGCGGCACGGTCGGGCGCGGCGGCGGCCCGAGCTACCAGGCCATTCTCGCGCAGCCGCCGGGCACGGTGAACGGCCAGATCCGCCTGACCGAGCAGGGCGAGGTCATCAGCGCCAAATACGCCAATCCCGACATCGGCCGCCGCAATCTGGAGACGCTCATGGCGGCGGCGCTGGAAGCGACCTTCTGCGCCGCCGACGGCCCGCCGCCGGACGACTTCATGGCGGCGGCTGACGCGCTCTCGACCGCGAGCATGGCGGCCTACCGCAAGCTCGTCTTCGAGACGCCGGGCTTCGTCGATTATTTCTTCGCGGCGACGCCCATCGCCGAAATCGCGGAGTTGAACATCGGGTCCCGACCGGCCTCGCGGAAGGCGACGCGCAGGATCGAGGATCTCCGCGCCATCCCCTGGAGCTTCTCATGGGGCCAGAGCCGCGTGGCCTTGCCCGGCTGGTACGGATTCGGGACGGCGGTCGAGGCGTTTCTGGCGCAGGAGCGGCCGGCGCGCGTCGCGCTGCTGCGCCGCATGAACGAGGAATGGCCGTTCTTCCGCGCGATCCTGTCCAATCTCGACATGGTCATGGCCAAGACCGACATGGGCATCGCCCGGCGCTATGCGGGCCTCGTGCAGGATAGGGATCTGGCGGCTTCGATCCTGGCGGAGATCGACGCCGAATGGCGGCGCACGTCCGACGCTCTCGCCGCCATCACGGGCGCCAACCAGCGGCTGGCGGACAATCCCGCGCTCGCGCGCTCGATCGCGCACCGTTTCCCCTACATCGCGCCGCTCAACCATCTGCAGGTGGAATTGCTGCGCCGCTGGCGGTCCGGACGCGGCGACGAAGCCGCGCAGCGCGGAATCCTGGTGGCCATCAATGGAATCGCGGCGGGGATACGCAACACCGGATAGCCGTCATTGCGAGCGGAGCGAAGCAATCCATCTGCGGGACTAGGGGATGGATTGCCGCGTCGCTCCGCTCCTCGCAATGACCGTCAGCCCAGCTGCTTGCGGAAAAACGCCACCACCCGGTCCCAGGCCTCTTCCGCGGCCTTGGCCTGATGCACGTCCGGGCGCTTCTCGTTCATGAAGCCGTGGTGGGCCTCATACGAGAAGAACTCGTGCGGCTTTCCCGCCGCTTTCAAGCCGGCCTCGAAACCCTGCACCGCCTCCGGCGTGCACCAGTCGTCCTGGAGCGCGAAATGACCCTGCAGCGGAATCTTGACGTCGCCCGGGCCGGCGGCGGCCGCCGGCGGCAGGCCGTAGAAGGGCGCGCCGGCTGTGAATTCCGGGACACGGGCCGAGCACAGGATGGTCATCGCCCCGCCCATGCAGAATCCGGTGACGCCGACCTTGCCCGCCCCGTCCGCCAGAAGCTTCTGGGCGGCGCCGCGGCAAATCTGGTCCGTCGCCTCCAGAAAATTCAGGGATGTCATTTCGGCGTTGGCGGCGGCTGAATCATGATAGGGCACGACCCGCCCGGCGTAGAGGTCGGGGGCCAGCGCATTGAACCCCGCCGCTGCGAAACGGTCGGTGATGCCCTCGATCTGCTCGTTCAGGCCCCACCATTCCTGGATGACGACGAGACCGGGCGCGCCAGCCCGGTCCGCCTTCGCCAAGTAGCCCGCAGCGTCCTTGCCGTCCGGCCGCTTGAAGGTGATGCGCTCGCCCATGTTTCTCTCCCGATGGATTTGATTCGATTGAAGTTTACGCCAGCCGCAGCAGCGGCGCGACGGTCAGGACCCGCACCGGCCGGGCGTTTTCGAAGCGCTTCAGGCCTTTCAGCGCCAGCAGCGTGAAGACGGGCTCCAGCGCGACCAGCGGCAGGTAGGAGGCCGCAAACGCCGCCCAGCTCTGGAACGCCGTCGGCTCCTGCCCCTGCGCCAACCAGAAGCCCACCATGGCGACGACGCCGGCGTAGTAGGCCGCGTCGAACCTCAGCACGGAGGACCAGCGCGTTTGAAGCCCGTCTCGGGCAAAGAAGCGCCGGCCGAATGCGGCATGGACGGCGATCAGCGGGATCATCAGCGATAGCGAATTCACGCCGAGATGAACGAGGTCCTGCGGCTCGAACAGCAGGCACTGCAGGGCGAGCCCGAGCGCGAAGCCGAACAGCGTCGGCAGGAAACCGAAAGTGAAATAGATGGCCGAGGCCCCGATCAGGTGCAGTTCGGACGGCCCGACCTGCAGATGCCAGATCTGCATGAAAATCGAGAAGAAGGCGGCGGCAAGCAGGGTCTTGAGAATGTCCGCCGGCCGGCTGACGAAGCCCCAGGCCGAGGCGCCGAGCGTACCGAGCGCAACCGCATTGGCGCTCGCGATCTTGGCGGCGTCGAGCAGGCCCGGTTCTATGTGCATCTGCGCTCTCCCGATCGCGGCCCGGCGGCCATCCGCCCGTCTCTTGCGCGTCAGCCTAGCAGATTGCAGCGCAGACCAAAGGCCGCTTCCGGCCCGATCCCGCTTGCGTCAAAAAATCTCGCCCCCTATATGCGGGCGCAGCCCTTGCGGCGGGCCGCGCCGCACACAATCTCATGGCCGTCACATCGGGGACCGGACGGGCGGGTCGCGCAAGCGAGCCGAACGTCCCCAGACCGGATCGCTTCGGGGTCCGGCGGTCTCGCTGCAGAAAGGAATAGTCATGGCTAAAATCATCGGCATCGACCTCGGCACGACCAATTCGTGCGTCGCGGTCATGGAAGGCTCCACCCCCAAGGTCATCGAGAACGCCGAGGGCGCGCGCACGACCCCCTCGATCGTCGCATTCACGGACGACGGCGAACGCCTCGTCGGCCAGCCGGCCAAGCGCCAGGCGGTCACCAATCCGGACAAGACTTTCTTCGCCATCAAGCGCCTCATCGGCCGCACCTTCGACGACCCGATGACGCAGAAGGACATGAAGCTCGTCCCCTACCAGATCAAGAAGGCCGGCAACGGCGACGCCTGGGTCACGGCGTCGGGCAAGGATTATTCTCCCTCGCAGATCTCCGCCTTCACCCTGCAGAAGATGAAGGAGACGGCTGAAGCCTATCTCGGCCAGCCGGTCACGCAGGCCGTCATCACCGTGCCCGCCTACTTCAACGACGCCCAGCGCCAGGCGACCAAGGACGCCGGCAAGATCGCGGGCCTCGAAGTGCTGCGCATCATCAACGAGCCGACGGCGGCAGCGCTCGCCTACGGCCTCGACAAGAAGCAGTCCGGCGTCATCGCGGTCTACGACCTTGGCGGCGGCACGTTCGACGTGTCGATCCTCGAGATCGGGGACGGCGTCTTCGAGGTGAAGTCGACCAACGGCGATACATTCTTGGGCGGTGAAGACTTCGACATGCGCCTCGTCGAGTATTTCGCGGCGGAGTTCAAGAAGGAGCAGGGCATCGACCTGACCAAGGACAAGCTCGCTTTGCAGCGCCTGAAGGAAGCCGCGGAAAAGGCGAAGATCGAATTGTCCTCGGCCGCGCAGACCGACATCAACCTGCCCTACATCACCGCCGACGCTTCGGGTCCGAAGCATCTGACGATGAAGCTTACCCGCGCCAAGTTCGAGGCGCTGGTCGACGACCTCATCCAGCGGACGATGGAGCCGTGCCGCAAGGCGCTGAAGGACGCAGGCGTGACGGCGGGCGAGATCGACGAGGTCGTCCTCGTCGGCGGCATGACCCGCATGCCCAAGGTGCAGGAAGTCGTGAAGTCCTTCTTCGGCAAGGAGCCGCACAAGGGCGTCAATCCTGACGAAGTCGTCGCCATCGGCGCGGCCGTGCAGGCGGGCGTGCTTCAGGGCGACGTGAAGGACGTGCTGCTGCTCGACGTGACCCCGCTGTCGCTCGGCATCGAGACGCTCGGCGGCGTGTTCACGCGCCTGATCGACCGCAACACGACGATCCCGACCAAGAAGAGCCAGGTGTTCTCGACCGCCGAAGACAATCAGACGGCGGTCACCATCCGGGTCTTCCAGGGCGAGCGCGAGATGGCGGCCGACAACAAGCTGCTCGGCC
>CAMFKC010000272.1 GCA_945956975.1 uncultured Methylocystaceae bacterium
CCGACCGTCGTCCGCCTCGCCGTCGGCGAAATCGTCACCGGCGCGGGCGCGCACTGGCGCGCGGGCGGGCTGATCGTGCAGTTCCTGCCCGAATCCGAGGACCGCCGCCGGCAGGCCGACCTGCATCCGGGCGACGCGCCGGAGGGAACGGAGGCGCACCGGATCGATGAGGACGAGGCCTGGACCGAGGGGCGCGCGCTCGCGGGCACGGTCGAGGATCACGAGTTGATCGATCCCTCGCTGTCGGGCGAGCGGCTGCTCTACCGTCTCTTCCACGAACGCGGCGTGCGCGTGTTCGACCCGCAGGCGGTGCGTGAGCAATGCCGCTGCTCGACCGACAGCATCCGCACGATGCTGCGCCGCTTCACGCCGCAGGAACGCGCCGACATGATCGGCGAGGACGGCAAGATCGGCGTGACCTGCGAATTCTGCTCGACGAAGCGGGAATTCGAGCCGCCGGAATTCGAATAGCGCCGCGCATCCGCTCCGTTTCCGCAGCTCTCAACGCGACAATTCGCTCTTCAGCCGCCGCATGAAGGCGAGGCATTCCTCGAACTGGGAAATCTCCACCCATTCGTCGGCCTGGTGCGCCTGTTCGATCGAGCCGGGGCCGCAGAGGACGGTTGGGACGCCGTGCAGCTGGAATTGCCCGGCTTCTGAGGCGTAGGGGACGGCCACCGTGTGGTTGGCCTTGGCGAGCCGCAGCGCGAGCGTCTCGGCGAGCGAACCGGGCTCGGGTGCGAGCGCGGGGATCTCGACTTCGATCTCCGTCACGATGTCGCAATCGGGAAAGCTGGCGAAGCGGCGCGTCGCGATCTCGTCGCAGGCGAGCGCGAACTTGTTGTAGGCCGTGCGCAGCGAGACGCCCGGCAGCCCACGGAACTCCCAGAGCAGCGAGCAGTCCCGCGCCATGATGTTGCGCGCCGTACCGCCATTGATCACGCCGACATGAACGGTGGAGACGGGCGGATCGAAACGGTCCGAATGCGCCGTCTCGTCCGCGATCTCCGCGCCGATCTTTTCGAGCGCCATCACGAGGCGGGCGCCGACATGCACGGCGCTGACGCCCTGGTGCAGTTTCGCGGAATGGGATTCATGGCCGCGCACCCGCGTGCGGTAGGTGGATACGCTCTTGTGCGCGTCGGCCACCTGCATCGACGTGGGTTCGCCGACGATCGCGACGGATGGGCGCGGCAGGTCCGTTCCGAAGCGGCGGATGAGATCGAGCGAGCCCGCGCAGGTCGTCTCCTCGTCGTAGCTCAGGAGAATGTGGATCGGGCGCGCGAGATCGGCGGCCATGAATTCCGGGATCATCGCGAGGCAGATCGCGTCGAAGCCCTTCATGTCGCAGGCCCCGCGCCCGAAGAGCTTGCCGTCCTCGCGGCGCAGGCGGAAGGGATCGCCGGTCCAGCTCTGGCCCGCGACCGGCACGACGTCGGTATGGCCGGAGAGGACGATTCCGCCGTCCACCATCGGGCCGACGGTCGCCATGATCGCGGCCTTGTCGCCCGTGGCGTTCGGCGCGCGGACGAAGGGCACGCCGACGCGACGGAGGTAGGTCTCGACGTGGTCGATGAGGGCGAGATTGGATTTCGCGCTTTCGGTGTCGAAGGCGATCAGTTCCTCGGCGATCTCGATCGCGCGTTCGAGCGTGGCGGCGGTCAATTCAGCACCTTGCGGCTGAAGGGGGAGTCCAGCGAGAAGGCGGGGATCTCGATGTCGAAGGCGCGGCCGTCCTCGTCCACCATGCGATAGGTTCCGACCATGATGCCGGACGGCGTCGTCAGCGGGCAGCCCGACGTATAGCGGAAGGCGTCGCCCGGACGCAGGATCGGCTGTTCGCCGACGACGCCCGGCCCTTTCACCTCCTCGCGGCGGCCCTCGCCGTCGGTGATGATCCAGTGGCGGGTCATGAGCTGTGCGACAACGCCGCCGAGATTGGCGATCTCGATCGTGTAGGACCAGACGTAGCGGCCCTCGTCGGGATCGGATTGCTCCGCCAGGAAATTCGGCAGAACCGTCACCTGGAAACCGTTGGTCAGCGCCCTGTACATGGGCCGACTATAGCGGGCTTCCTGTCACACGAAAGCCCGCTGATGCGGACCGCGAGCCTTCAGGCTCGCTTTCGGTTGCAAGCGTTGCGAGCCTGAAGGCTCGCGGTCCAGTTCATAAGCGCGCGGCGTGGGCGGCCTGCGTGACGTCGTCGATCAGATCCTCGACATCTTCCAGTCCCACCGACAGGCGCAGCATGCCTTCGCCGATGCCCATGGCCTCGCGCGCGTCCTGCTTGAGGCGCTGGTGCGTGGTCGTTGCGGGATGGGTGACGAGGCTCTTGGCGTCGCCGAGATTGTTGGAGATCTTCACGATCTCCAGCGCATTGGCGAAGCGGAAGGCGGCTTCCTTGCCGCCCTTGAGATCCAGCGCGATGACCGTGCCGCCGCCGGCCATCTGGCGGCGCGCCAGATCGTGCTGCGGATGGTCCTTGCGGAAGGGATAGAGCACGCGGGCGACGCCCGGCAGGTCCGCGATCACATCCGCCAGCCGCGCCGCGCTCGCGCCCTGCTGCGCCACCCGCAGCGGCAGCGTCTCGAGGCCCTTCAGCATCACCCACGCATTGAACGGCGAGAGCGCGGGCCCGGTCTGGCGCAGCGGGTTGTGGAAATTCTCGTCGATCAGCTTCTGCGAGCCGAGGATCACGCCGCCCAGGCACCGGCCCTGCCCGTCGATGTGCTTGGTGGCGGAATAGACGACGACGTCCGCGCCGAGCGCCAGCGGCTGCTGCAGCATGGGCGTGGCGAAGACATTGTCGACCACGAGCTTCGCCCCGCCCGCGTGCGCGATCTCGGCGATCGCCGCGACGTCGAGAATCTCGAGCTGCGGGTTGGTCGGGCTTTCGAGGAAGCAGACCTTGGTGTTCGGCCGCATGGCCGCGCGCCACTGGTCGAGGTCCGTGCCGTCCACCAGCGTGGAGGCGACGCCGAAGCGCGGCAGCCATTCCTCCACGACGTAGAGGCAGGAGCCGAACAGGGCGCGGGCGGCGACCACATGATCGCCGGCGCGCAGCAGGCCCATCAGCGCGGCGGTGACGGCGGCCATGCCGCTGGCGGTCGCGCGGGCGGCTTCCGCGCCCTCCAGCAACGCCATGCGCTGCTCGAACATGGCGACCGTGGGATTGCCGAAGCGCGCGTAGATGAAGCCCGGCTCCGTGCCCTTGAAGCGCGCCTCGGCGGCCTCGGCGGTCTCGTAGACGAAGCCCTGCGTCAGGAAGAGGGCTTCGGAGGTCTCGCCATATTGCGACCGCAGCGTTCCGCCGTGGACGAGGCGGGTGGCGGGGCGCAGGGTCTTCGGCTTGTCGGACGCGCTCATGACATCTCCATGCGGCGGGAGGCCGCGCGGACGTAAAAGACGGGATTTCATCGCGGAAAGCCCGGCCTTTTAGTCCCTTGTTTTACGTGGCGGGCAAGCCGGCCGGCTCAAATAACCACGGGTTCTCTCTACTAAGCGCGGGGTTTGCCGTCAACGCGGCGATCCGGTAGCAAAACCTGAGTATCAGAGTCGAACTCCAGGATTCCTCACCCTGAGGAGCCGCACAGCGGCGTCTCGAAAGGTGGCGAAGACGGGGATTTCTGGTGTCGCCATCCTTCGAGACGCAGCCTGCGGCTGCTCCTCAGGATGAGGTTCCGGGGTTCAGGCAAGACTAGGGGCGCCCGAGGGCGCGCGGGGACGTGTCGATGAGCATCGCAATCTGGCCGGCGCAGCATATCCGGGACGCCTTCGCCAAGGGCGTGGTCGCGGCGGATGCGGCGCTGGACGCCGACCAGATCCAGCCGGCGAGCCTCGACCTGCGCCTCGGGCCGAAGGCCTACCGCCTGCCCGCGAGCTTCCTGCCCGGCCCGGGCCGCACCGTGGCGCAGCGCGTCAGCGAACTGGCGACGCACGAGGTGGACCTGTCGCGCCCGACCGTGCTGGAGCGCAATTGCGTGCACATCGTGCCGCTGATGGAGCGGCTGCGGCTGCCCAAGGGCGTGGACGCGCGCGCGAACCCCAAATCCTCCTCCGGCCGTCTCGACATTTTCGTGCGCATCATCGCCGACGGCGCCGCGACCTTCGACGAGATTCCGGCCGGCTACGACGGGCCGCTCTACGCCGAAGTCGTGCCGCGCTCCTTCCCCGTCATCGCAAAGGCCGGCTCGCGGCTGGCGCAGATCCGTTTCCGCGAGGACGTCGCCAGCGCGCCGGCCGCACGGCACGTGCCCGTGACGATCGACCTCGATCCCGCCGGCAAGCCGGATGGCGTGATCGGTTTTCGCGCGCGCCGCACCTCGGGGCTGGTCGATCTCGCCAAGGTCGGCGTGCTGTCGCGCGCCGACTATTGGGAGCCGATCGTGACGCGGCCGGAGCGGCCGGAACTCGTGCTCGACCCCGACGAATTCTACATTCTCGCGTCAAGCGAACCGGTGGTGGTCGGCGCCGACGAGGCCGCCGAAATGATCGCCTACGACACGTCGGTCGGCGAATTGCGCTCGCATTACGCGGGCTTCCTGGACTGCGGCTTCGGGCTGGCGGAGGCCGGCGGGGCGGGCTCGAAGCTCGTGCTCGAAGTGCGCAGCCACGACGTGCCGTTTCTGCTCGACCACGGCC
>CAMFKC010000273.1 GCA_945956975.1 uncultured Methylocystaceae bacterium
GCACGGTCGGCATCAAGCCGACCTATGGCCGCTGCTCGCGCTGGGGCATCGTCGCGTTTGCGTCCTCGCTCGACCAGGCCGGCCCGATCACGCGCGACGTGCGGGACGCCGCGATCATGCTGCGCTCGATGGCGGGCTTCGATCCCAAGGATTCGACATCGGTCGATCGCCCCGTGCCGGACTATGAAGCCGCAGTCGGCGCGTCGGTGAAGGGCAAGAAGATCGGCATAGCCAAGGAGTATCGGCTCGACGGCATGTCCGCCGAGATCGATGCGCTGTGGATGAAGGGCGTCGACTGGCTGAAGGCCGCGGGCGCGGAGATCGTCGACATCTCGCTGCCGCACACGAGCCACGCGCTGCCTGCTTATTATATTGTCGCGCCGGCGGAAGCCTCGTCCAACCTCGCGCGCTACGACGGCGTGCGCTACGGGCTGCGCAAGCCCGGCAAGGACATCGTCGGCATGTACGAGAACACGCGCGCGGCGGGCTTCGGTCCGGAGGTGCGGCGGCGCATCATGATCGGCGCCTATGTGCTCTCGGCCGGCTATTACGACGCTTATTATGTGCGGGCGCAGAAGATCCGCACGCTGATCCGTCAGGATTTCGAGGCGGCGTTCCATGCGGGCGTCGATGCGATCCTGACGCCCGCGACGCCGTCGACGGCCTTCGGCATCGGCGAGAAGGGCTCGGCGGACCCTGTCGAAATGTATCTCAACGACGTCTTCACCGTGACGGTGAACATGGCGGGCCTGCCCGGCCTCGTCGTGCCCGGCGGCCTCGCCTCCGACGGCCTGCCGCTCGGCCTGCAGCTGATCGGGCGCCCGTTCGAGGAAGAGACATTGTTCGCGCTGGGCGCGGCGATCGAGCAGGCGGCGCCCAAGATTGAGCAGCCGCAAGCCTGGTGGGCGTGATGGAATTCTCGAGGGCCGTGCTCGCTGCTTGCGTCGCGGTCCTCGGTCTCCTGTTCTTTGCGATTGCTCTTCTGTTCGTTCTGCTGACGCTCGCCAATTACCAGCGGGCCGACGGCGTGGGCGCGTCGATGACCACGACGCTGGCGCTGGCGCTGGGCGCCTTGCTCGTCGGCCTTGCGTGCCGCTTCATCGCCCGCAGGATTTTCTGAGCGCCTTCGTCCACGCCGCCGGCTTCAACGCCAGCAATTCGTCGGCGCGCGCGTAGGCGCGTTCGATCAATCGCGCGCGCTGAGCTGCGCCCGCCTTCGACAGGCGATGGACGGCGCTGCGATGGACCGCCTCCGTCTCGCGCCGCGAGACGAAGCCGCATAATTCGTCGAGGTCGTTTATGTCGCCGAGATGCTTGCGCAGGCGATCGGCGATGCGGCTGGCGTCTTTCATTTCGGGCGCGAAGCGCGCCAGAAAATCCGCCTGATATTCGAACTGCGTGACCGCGGCGCGCCAGCGATGCAGCGCCTCGCCGCCGCCATGGCGTGCGGCCTTCGCGCGTTTGCGCATGCGGCGGTAGGTGGCGCCGGCGGCGGCGATGACATCGTCCAGACCGTCGCGCGTTTCGCACAGGCTCCAGTCGCGCACGAGCGCAACGATCTCTTCCAGAAGAGACTGCCGCGCAACCGGCCGACGCCCGTCTGGCGCCTCGTCCTGCGCGAGGCGGGCGAGAACTTCGTGGGCGTCGCCGAGCTTCGGCTTGAGCGCCTCGAGTGTCGCCGCGCGGACGTCGGCGTCGCGCGCCTCTCCGAGCGCGCGGCGGGTGCGGTCGACGGTCGTGCGTGTGTGGCGCGCCAGCGTGGCGAGATCCGGCGGCGCGAGCCTGGCGAGCGCACGCGCGCGTTTGGCGGCGCGGCGCGCGAGATGGACGTCGCTCGCGCTCATCGCCTCCGTCGAGAGCCGGACCTCGATCTGGCGCAGCGCATCGAGGATCGCCTGTCGCAGGCTCTCGCCAGCTGAATGGGTGTCGTCTTCGCTCATCCACACACGCGAGCGCGCGCCTTCCGCAAGTGCGAAAGAGGCCGCCATCCAATCGTCACAGTCAAGCCGCCTTGACCGGCGCCAGCGCGAAGTTTAGCCTATTAACATATCGTGAATGGGCAAGGGCCGGGCATGTCGGGCGCGATGGGGCGGTTTACAGCCATGCGCGACGAGCCATTCGTCGTCTTCGTCATCGGCATGCGGATCAATAGCCTCTGGAAAGTCCATCGCTGGGCGCCGGTCGCCTCCGCCATGCCGCGCATGATCCGCGAATTGTCGATGAACCCCGAACTCGGATTCCTCGGCGGGCATTTGTGGTTCGCGCGCACGATCGTGATGATCCAGTACTGGAACAGCGTCGAGCAACTGAACGCCTACGCCAAGGCGCGCGACCGGCAGCATCTGCCGGCCTGGGCGGCGTTCAACAAGGCGGTTGGCGGGTCGGGCGACGTCGGCGTCTTCCACGAGACCTATCGCGTCGCGCCGGGCGCGTACGAATGCGTCTATGTCGACATGCCGCCCTTCGGTCTCGGCGCCATCGGCGCGCTGACGCCTGCGAAAGGTCCGCTGACGGGCGCGGAGGGCCGCATGAAGGCGAGCGTCTCGTAGCGTTGTCGCTGGCCGTCAAAAGGCGCTAAAAGACCCGCCAATCCTTCCCATATTCGAACGCCGAGGACGCGATGAGCGCGCATGCCAAACCTTCCAAGCTGATCAAGGGCGCCACGGGCGACTGGGAGATCGTCGTCGGCATGGAGATCCATGCGCAGGTGACGTCGAAGTCCAAGCTCTTCTCCGGCGCCTCGACCGAATTCGGCGGCGAGCCGAACTCCCATGTCTCGCTCGTCGACGCGGCCATGCCGGGGATGCTGCCGGTCATCAACGCGGAATGCGTGAAGCAGGCGGTGCGCACCGGCCTCGGCCTGAAGGCGCAGATCAACCGGCGCTCGGTGTTCGACCGGAAGAACTATTTCTATCCCGACCTGCCGCAGGGTTATCAGATCTCGCAGTACAAGAACCCGATCGTCGGCGAAGGCGAGGTGATCGTCGACGTGACGCCGACCGAGCAGATCACGGTCGGCATCGAGCGGCTGCATCTCGAGCAGGACGCGGGCAAGTCGCTGCACGACCAGTCGCCGGATTCGAGCTTCGTCGACCTCAACCGCTCCGGCGTGGCGCTGATGGAGATCGTCTCCAAGCCCGACATCCGCAGCGCGGAGGAAGCGCGCGCCTACGTGACGAAGCTGCGCACCATCCTGCGCTACCTCGGCACCTGCGACGGCAACATGGAGCAGGGCTCGCTGCGCGCCGACGTGAACGTGTCGGTGCGCCGTCCGGGCGAACCCTTCGGCACGCGCTGCGAGATCAAGAACGTGAACTCGATCCGCTTCATCGGCCAGGCTGTCGAGGTCGAGGCGCGCCGCCAGATCGGCATTCTCGAGGACGGCGGGACGATCGACCAGGAGACGCGCCTGTTCGATCCCGGCCGCGGCGAGACGCGCGCCATGCGCTCGAAGGAAGAGGCGCACGACTATCGCTACTTCCCCGATCCCGATCTGCTGCCGCTCGAGTTCTCGCAGTCCTTCGTGGACGAGCTCGCAGCCGAATTGCCGGAACTGCCTGACGCGAAGAAGGCGCGCTTCATGCGCGACTACGGCCTGCCGTCCTACGACGCCGGCGTGCTCGTCGCCGACCGCGACGTCGCCGAATATTACCAGGCCTGTGTCACCGCAGGCGGCAAGACGCGCGACGCGAAGGTCGTCGCCAACTGGGTGACGGGCGACATCGCTGCGGCTGCGAATGCGGCAGGGCTGAACGTCGCGCAGACGCATGTGCCGCCGGCGCACGTCGCCGAACTCGTCGACCTCATCGGCGAGGGCGTCATCTCCGGCAAGATCGCCAAGGACGTTCTGGCGCTGATGTTCGGCAAGGAGCGCGAGGCGAGCCCGCGCGACATCGTCGAACGCCGCGGCCTCAAGCAGGTGACCGACACGGGCGCGATCGAGAGCGCTGTCGATGCGATCATCGCGGCCAATCCCGACAAGGTGGAACAGGCGAAGGCGAAGCCCTCCATGCTCGGCTGGTTCGTCGGACAGGTGATGAAGCAGACCGGCGGTAAAGCGAATCCGCAGTCGGTGAACGAGCTGCTGAAGAGCAAACTCGGCATCTGAACGCGCGCGCGTTTGCGCGAATCGAGTCGCGACGATTCGACCGATTCGCGCGATTCGATCCTTCGTCGATGCATTTCGATGACGCGCGAAGGATAAAAATCGAACTCTTCACAAAAAAATTTTGGCGCATGCCGGCGCGTCTGTCGGCATGCGCTCTTGCGTGTGACGCGCGATGATGGAATCGCCATCGCGTCGCTCCGCGCGTATCAGAACGGATGTTGGCCATCGGCCTCCGCGCGCTGGTTGCGCAGGGCGCCTTCCGCAATGCACGCGCGATCGAAGCATTGTTGGCCGTTGCTTCGCCACACCTAGAAAAACATGGGAAATCCCGGTGTTTCATCTGCACGGCGCCGGGGCTCGAGCGCTTGGCGTCGTGTGCGCAAGACATACGAAAGCAAGCTTCGCGAAGTCGACTGCGCGCGGTTTACGAAGCTTGTTCTCGGTCTGCTTTCAAGCGCGCTTCGGGATGCAGAAGAAGCGCGCGCGCAGCGCGTCGCGGATCTCGCGCAGCAGCGTGAGCTCCTCGGCCT
>CAMFKC010000274.1 GCA_945956975.1 uncultured Methylocystaceae bacterium
CGCAGCCTTTCGCGCGACCTCGCGGGCGGGCGTCTTCGCTTTGGCCGGCTTGTTTGCGGATGGCTTGGTTGCGGAAGGCTTGCTTCCGGAAGGCTTGGGCTTCGTCGCGCGCGTTTTCGCGCCCGCCTTGCGAGCGTCCGCAGGCTTGACCGGGGCGGCTGACGAACTTTTGCGGGCAGGTATAGTTATGTCTCCATAGGTTAACGGCGCAGAGTGGGGAATGAGCCAAGGGCAAAGTCAACCGGTCTGGCGCTTCGCGCCCTCGCCCAACGGCTATCTTCATCTCGGCCACGCCTATTCGGCGCTGCGGAACTTCGATGGCGCGCGGCGAACGGGCGGGCTCTTCCTGCTGCGCATCGAGGACATCGATCCGGGCCGCAGCCGGCCGGAGTTCGAGGCGGCGATCTACCAGGATCTCGACTGGCTCGGCATCTCCTGGGAGACGCCGGTGCGGCGGCAATCCGAGCATCTCGGCGAATATGCGCTGGCCGTCGACCGGCTGCGCAATCGCGGCGTCGTCTATCCATGCTTCTGCACGCGCGGCGAGATCGCGGAGGCCGTGGCGGGGCAGGCGGACTGGCCGCGCGATCCCGACGGGGCGCCGCTCTATCCCGGCACGTGCAAGCGCATGTCGCGCGCAACGCGCGAGGCCCATCTCATGGCGGGCCGTCATGCGGCGATGCGGCTCGACATGGCGGACGCCTGCGCACGGCTCGAACAGACGCTCGGCTGGCGCGAATTCGGCGAGGGCGACGAATGCCGCGACGTGCGC
The DNA here is from genome assembly GCA_945956975.1 of uncultured Methylocystaceae bacterium. Classification (GTDB taxonomy): domain Bacteria; phylum Pseudomonadota; class Alphaproteobacteria; order Rhizobiales; family Beijerinckiaceae; genus JAJXWB01. The sequence goes on from CAMFKC010000274.1 coordinate 773, forward strand.
GCAGAGCCCCAGGTGTGGGGCGACGTCGTGATCGCGCGGCGGGACACGCCGACGAGCTATCATCTTGCCGTGGTGATCGACGATGCGTTGCAGGGCGTGACCGACATTGCGCGCGGCATGGACCTGTTTCACGCCACCAGCGTTCATCGGTTGCTGCAGGCGCTGCTGGACCTGCCGGCCCCCGATTACCGGCACCATCGCCTCATCCTCGACGCGGGCGGGCAGAAGCTGTCGAAAAGCCGTGGATCGCCGGCGTTGCGCGACCTGCGCGCGGGCGGAGCGACCCCGGACGACATCCGGCGGATGGTCGGCCTTTAGCGGGAAAAGACCGCCCCGATCGCATGGCGTAGCGGATTGGCCGGATCGGACAGAAGCTTCGCCGCCATGGCGCAGCATACTACGACCAGCAGCGGGCGGATGAGCCGCGCGCCGACCCGAATGGCCAGACGAGCCCCGACCTGCGCGCCGAGAAATGCAAAGAGCGCCATCGCAAGCCCGACGGGCCAGACGACGGCGCCGGTGGCGGCGTATAGGGCAAGCGATCCGAGGTTGCTCGCAGCATTGGCCACCTTGGTCTGGGCGGTCGCGCGCAGGACGCCATAGCCGAGCAGGGCGATGAATCCGATCGTGTAGAAGGATCCGGCGCCCGGCCCGAAGACGCCATCGTAGAAGCCGATCAGCGGCGCGATCGTCGCTGCGAAGAGCGCTGGCGCCATGCGCGCGCGGGCGTCGGTGTCGGAGAGGCGGGGCGCCAGCAGGAAGTAGAGCGCCACGGCGACCAGCAGCGCGGGCGCGAGCGCCTCGAGCACCCGGCGATCGACATGTGTCACGGAAAGCGCGCCGAAGATGGAGGCCGCGCCCGCCGCCAGCGCAACCGTCGCCGTCGCCCGCCAGTCGACTATGCGGGCGCGCGCGAAAGCGAGCGCTGAGGAGGCGGCGCTCGCTGCGCCCTGCGCCTTGTTGGTCGCGATCGCCGTTACAGGATCGAAGCCCGCGAGCATCAGGGCCGGCACGGTCAGAAGGCCGCCGCCGCCGCCAATGGCGTCGACGCAGCCGGCGAGGGCCGCGGTTGCGCAGAGAAGCGCGAGCGTCTGGACGTCGACGCCCATCACGGGCGAGGGGAGACGGAAGAGGAAAGGTTCAATTCGACGCGCTGCGCGCGGCGACGCGCGTGGCGTTGGGCGCCTTGGCGCGGATCGAATCGATCCGATCGCGCTCGCGCTTGAATTCGGCGAGCATCTTGCCATCCATCTCGCGCGTGCGGGCGAGCTTCACGCGCATCGGATCGACGAAATGGCTGTTGACCATCACCTCGTAGTGGAGGTGCGGTCCGGTGGAGAGGCCCGACGACCCGAGATAGCCTATCACCTGCCCCTGACGGACGCGCACGCCCTCCGTCACGCCGCGGGCGAAGCCGGACATGTGGTTGTAGGCGGTGACGTAGCCGTTGGCGTGCTGGATCTCGACGCGGCGGCCGTAGCCCGAATGCCAGCCGGCGGTGAGCACCGTCCCGTTACCGGAGGCGAAGATGGGGGTGCCGATCGGCGCGGCGAAGTCGACGCCCGTGTGCATCTTCGAATAGCCGAGGATCGGATGGTAGCGCACGCCGAAGCCCGAGGTGATCTTGGCGGCGGCGATCGGCTGGCGGATCAGGAATTTGCGGGTGGAGCGGCCGTTCTCGTCGTAATAGTCGACGAGACCGTCGTCCGGCGTGCGGTAGCGGTAATATTTGTAGGTTTCGTCGCGCGCGGTGATGGAGGCGTAGAGCAGCTTGTCGCGGTCGTCGCGGTCCTCGCTCTCGTCGTAGAAGGCCTCGAACGAATCGCCCGGCTGCACCGAGCGCTGGAAGTCGATGTCATTGGCGAAGACGCGAATGAGATCGGAGATGATCGGCTTCGGGATCTCCTGCTTCAGCGCCGTCTGATAGAGCGAGTCGTAGAGGCGCATGCCTCCGGCGTCGTCTTCGTCCTCGTCGTCGCTGGCGCGTTTGGGCTTGGCGGCGGCGGCCGTTTCCACGGCGCGCTCGACCTGCACGTAGCGGCCGTCGTCGGTGACTGCGACTGTCGCCTCGACGCGGTCGTCCGAATGGATCGTCACGCGGGCCAGCGTCATGTTCACGCCCGAGCCATCGAGATCGGCGAAGAGGAGCTTGATCCGCCGGCCTTCTGACGCGATGGAATCGGCCTTTCGTCCACCCAGCGCGGCGACGATGGCCGCCGCCTGCTCGCGGGACACAGAATTGGCGCGCAAGACGTCCTGAAGGTTCTCGCCATGGCGGATGACGACCAACCGCTCATCCATCTGGGTCGGCTGCTTCTCCGCCGGAGTCGGCGCCTTGGAAATCAGCGTGACATTCTCCGGCACCATCTTCACCTCGATCGAGGTGAAGGGCGTGGAGGAGACAACGGGCTCGCCGACATTGGCGTAGGCGAGGCCCGGACCGGCGACGCGGCTGGTGCGCATCAGCAGCATCTGGGCGGGCAATTGCATCGGGGCGCGGGCGCCGGCGGCGGCGACGGTCTTGAGATACTCGCCGACCTGGGCCTGAACCTCATCGACCGAAAGCTGCGCCGGCTGGGCGTCGATGCGCTCGGCCGAAAGGTCGCGCATCGCGTAGGCGACCTCCGCATCGTCGACGCGCACCTCCGGCTCCTCGGGGGAAGCCGGCGCGTCGCCGCGCGCGTTGGCGAGCAGCCGAAGAGGATTGAAGGCGGGGACTTCGTCCGACAGGCCGGCGTCGGCCAGGGTCAGCGACGTCGCGACCCGGGTGAAGGTGGCGGTGCGGATGATCTCGCGGTCGCCCGCGCGGACGGCGACCGGCGTCTTGAAGCTCTGCTTGGCGGCGACGATGTCGACCGACTTGACCAGGCGGTCGCCCTTGCGCGGGTTCACGGCGGCGTCGCCGCGGTCCTCCTTGCGGACGGTCTGGGCCGCCTGCGGCGTTTCGGGTTGATAGTTCTGCCGGTCCAGCGCGCTGAAGGCCGCTGCGCCGATGAGCGCCGCTCCGGAGAGCCCCGTCAGGATGGTGCCGGCGAGCCAATGCAGGGAAATGCGGCGGTGGTCGTCCTCCGACCGGCGCCCGCCGTCGGCTTCGATAGGCGGCTCATCGCCCAGCGCGACTGCGACTGCGCGCAGCGGCTGGTGTCCACCGATCGAGAATGGCGATCGCACTGAGGTTCTGACCCGTCTTTTCCGGCGCTACATCCGCCGTATCACGGCAGCGCGCGCAAATGAACCCCGCCGACCCCTGAACCGGGCCGGCGTATCGCTTCCGACCAAGCCTGCCGAACATGGCCCAAGTTGGGCGCGAAAATTTTTGCCCGTCATCGCGGCTGCGAACGGAATTGGTGCAGCGCAAACGCCCGGAAATGCTCGGGAAATGAACTTTTTCGAACTTTTTTTGAATCGGGCGTTGACACCCGAACAAGGCCGGGGCTATAAGCCGCCCATCGACGGCGTCGCTGCACACACAGCCAACGCGGTTCGGGACCTTCTCGAGACTTCTCGGGTGTAACCAAACTCTGATCAGTAGAGATCAGAGCAAGGCCGGTTCGACCGCTAAGGTTGTGAGGCGACTTCGCCCAAGTCTTTCGGAAGCTTCGGTTTCCACCAAAGACCCGCTGTTTGACAATTGAATCGGAAGAAAGAGAAGCGTGGACGGCGGAAGTCCTTGCGGACCTGCCCTTGTGGCAGGTCGTAAAGAGACAACTGACGGTCACGTTACTCAAACACACCAATCGATCTTCGGATCGATCGTGTTTGGGAACTCGTCAAGAGTTTAAAGTGACTAGTCAGGTCAAAGCTCAACTCAACTTGAGAGTTTGATCCTGGCTCAGAACGAACGCTGGCGGCAGGCCTAACAC
>CAMFKC010000275.1 GCA_945956975.1 uncultured Methylocystaceae bacterium
AACTACACACTGCATATCGTCGGCAGCGTCAGATGTGTATAAGAGACAGGTCGGACAGGCCGGGGGAAATCGTCCTCGGCCCCTATGAGGTCGCGACCGACGCAAGCGCAATCTCTGCCTTTGCGGCCGCCACGGGCGCCCCCGCTGAGACGATTCCCGCCACCTTCCCGATCGTCTGGCTATCCGGGCCTGAGTTGAAGGCCGCCCTGCGCACGGCCGCGGGCGCAAACTTCCTGCCGGTCCACGAATCCCAGGCCTTCGATTACGTCCGGCCGTTGGCGGCGGGCGCCCGATACACGCTCACCGCGGTCGCCCGGCGCGAAAGCGGGCCGGAGCGTCTGGTGGTCGAGGCCGCCGTCGTGGAACTCTCCGGCGCGCCTGCGTTGACCATGCGGGCCGTCCTGCGGCTCGTTCCGCTGGCGGAAGGGGAGGGCGCATGACCAGTCCGCTCGTCCGTGGCGACAAGATGCCGGAATCGCCTGTGGGCCCCTATCGCGAGGCCGATGTCGCCGCCTATGCGGCCGCCTCCGGCGACGACAATCCGCTCCATCTCGATCCGGCGCTCGCCGCCCGCGCGGGTTTTGCCGCGCCGCCCGTCCACGGCATGCGGCTGATGGCCGAGATCGCGCCGGCGCTCGCGGGCTGGCGGCCCGACATGGCGCTGAAGCGCCTGTCCGGGACCTTCGTCGAGCCGCTGCTGATCGGCGAGGCGGCGACGATCTCCGGCCGCGTCATGCGGGTCGAGGGCGAGATTCTGGTGCGGGTCGCCATCCAGGGGCCGCGCCGCGGACCGAGCCTGCTGGCCGAGGCGATCCTCGTCCCAAGGGCGCAAGCATGAGCTTCGCGCCGCGCTCCATCCTCATCACCGGCGCCTCCAGCGGCATCGGCCGCGCGCTCGCCCGCGAATATGCCGCGCCGGGGGTGCGCCTCACCTTGGTTGGCCGCGATGCGGCGCGGCTCGAGGCCGTCGCCGCCGACTGCCGCGCCAAGGGCGCCGAGGTCGAGATCGGCCAGGTCGACGTGCGCGACCGCCAGGGCATGCATGATTTCCTGCGCGCGGCCGACGCCAGGGCGCCGTTCGATCTCGTCGTCGCCAATGCGGGCATCAACACCGGCCTGCCGGCAGGCGCGCTGGCCGAAGACCCGGAAGCCGTGCGTGGCATTTTCGCGATCAATCTCCTTGGCGTGTTCAACACCGTCGAGCCGCTCATCGAGCCGATGGCGGCGCGCGGCAAAGGCGTGATCGCCATGACCGGCTCGATCGCGGCCATCCGCGGCCTGCCTTATTCGCCTGCTTATTGCGCCACCAAGGCGGCGGTGCATCTCTATGCGGAATCGCTGCGAGGCACGCTCGCGCGCAAGGGCGTCGCGGTCAGCCTGATCGTGCCGGGCTTCGTCCACACCGCACTCAACGAAAAGCTGGTCGCGCCCAAGCCGATGGCCATGACCGACGACCGTGCGGCCCGCATCATCCGGCGCGGACTCGATCGCCGGAAAGCCAATATCGTGTTTCCGCGCCTGCTCTATTGGGGCGCGCGGCTCACGACCGTGCTGCCGACCCGGCTGGTCGACTTCTTCATGGTGCGGACCCATGTCGACGTGCCGGTCACGCGCGAGAGGATGACCTCGTGAGCGCGGCTTTGGACATCGTGCGCTGGATCGCACTGGTCTTCTGCGGCGTGTCGCTGGTCGGCGTGCTGCTGACGGTGACGCTCGGCCTGATCGCGCCGATCTTCCACGCCCGCCGCGCACGGCGCGCCGACTTGCCCCCGATCAGTTTCATCTTGCCGATCAAGGATTGGGCGCCGGGCTTCAAGGCCTCGCAATCTTCGGTTTTCGAGCTCGACTATCCTGAATTCGACGTCACCGCGACCGCGGCCGAAACGGAATCGCGCGCGGTCAGCGCCATGTGCTCGATCATTGCGGACTATCCGCAGCATGCGGCGCGGATCGTCCATTCCACGGCGCGTTTCGCGGTGAGCCCGAAGGTCAACAACATGTTCCAGGCGGTGGAGGACGCCAAATACGACCTCATCGCCACCAAGGACAGCAATATCGAGCTGCCGCCGCAGACGGCGCGCGCCGCGATCGCGGCCATGACGGAAGACGTCGGGCTCGTCACCGCCATCACCGAGGCGAAGGGCGCGAAGAACCTCGCGGCGCGGATCGAGGCCTCGCTGCTGAACCAGTCGCATGCCCGCATCCTGCATGCCGCTGCGGCGATCGGCCTCGGATTCGGCCTCGGCAAGCTGATGATCTTCAGACGTTCCGACCTGCACAAGGCCGGCGGCTTCGACGCCATCGCCCACACGGTGGGCGAGGATTCGGCCACCGCCCATGCGCTGGCCTCGATCGGCCTGCGAACGATCATCATCGGCGCGCCCATCTACCAGATGCTGGGCGTCCGCCGCTTTTCAGATGTCTACAACCGCCAGATGCGCTGGGCCGTCATCCGCCGTCAGAACGAACTGGCGGGATTTCTGGTCGAGCCCTTCGGCCTGTCGATCGTCGCGGCCCTTGCGGCCGCTTTCGCCGCGCCGCTGTTCGGCTGGCCCGCGCTGGCGGCTTTCTTCGGCGCGCTCGTCTTCTGGTTCGCCTGCGAAACCGCGCTTGCCTTGGCGCGGGGCTGGGATGTATCGGTGAGCGCCCCCGCCGTCATGGTCGCCCGCGACGCGATGATGATGTCTGTCTGGTTGCGCGCCTGGTTCACCAAACGCGTCGTCTGGGCGGCCGAGGTCTATGACTCCCGGCAGGATCGTTGCGAGGCGCCAGCCCCTGCGAGCCCCGCCCAGAAAAGGAACGATGCGTGACGGCGCAAGGGTTGATCGTCGGTCTGATCGATATTGCGCTCACGCTCTGTGTCGTCGGCATGGTCGCCATCGGCGCGAGCTTTCTGGTGCTGATCGGGCGCTTTCTCTACGACGAAATCCGCGGCGTCGGAGACGGAGCCGCCGCGCCGCCGCTGGCCGAAGCCGACCTGCCGCACGTCGTGCTGCAGATCCCAGTCTTCAACGAGCCGCGCGTGGTGGAAGGCGCGCTGCGCGCCGCCGTGGTCCTCGATTGGCCGCGCGAAAAGCTGCACATCCAGCTTCTCGACGATTCCACCGACGAGACGACGGAGCGCGCCGCCGAGATCATCGCGGAATTGCGCGCTGCGGGCCACGACGTCGCCCATGTCCGCCGCGAGGACCGCTCCGGCTTCAAGGCGGGCGCCTGCGCGGCCGGCCTCGCGCTCAACGACGCGCCCTTCGTCGCCATGCTCGACGTCGACTTCCGGCCACCGGCCGACTGGCTGCGCAAGGCGATCCCCGTCATCGTCGCCGATCCCAAGGCGGGCTTCGTTCAGGCGCGATGCGAATTCGCCAATTACCGCAAGAACTGGCTGACCCGCGTGCAGGGCCTGATCCTCGACGCGCATTTCATGATCGAGCAGCGCACCCGCGCCAATCTCGGCTGGCTGTTCCAGTTCAACGGCACAGGCGGCATCTGGCGTCGCGCCGCCATCGATTCGGTCGGCGGCTGGCTCGACTATTCGCTCACCGAGGACCTCGACCTCACCATCCGCACGGCGCTGGCGGGCTGGCACGGGCGCTTCATCTCGCAGCCGGCGATCCCCGGCCAGATGCCCGAAGGCATGCGCGACTGGCGCCGCCAGCAGCGCCGCTGGTCCAACGGCTTCATCCAGGTCGCCCAGCGCACCATTCGCCCATTGTGGGAAGCGCCCTGGAGCCTCGCCAACCGCATTTCCTCGATTGCGCTCGTGCTGCACCAGGTGTTTTTTCCGCTCTGCGCGGGCGCCATCATCTTCATCATCCTGGGCGTCGTCGCGCGCGGCTTTTCGGCCTCGGCCTATGTCCCGCTGTTCATCCTGATCTTCGTCATGGCGACGTCTGTGGTCGTCGGCATGACGCTGCCGCCGTATCTCGCGCTCAAGCGCGGCTCGGTCTGGCGCTATCTCGCCACAATGGCGATGCTGCCGCCGCTGTTCATCTATCTCGCTGTCGCCAACGCGCCCAAGATCATCCAGACCGCGCGGGGCAGGCAGGAGCAGTTCAAGCGCACGCCGAAGAAAGAGCACTGACCACGTCATCCGGCGTCTTGTGCAGGGCCATCCCGGCCCGCTAAGCTTCTGCCAGAGGCCGTATTTCTGGTCCGGGAAGCGGGGAGTTCAAATCGATGTCTGGTTTAGTTTCGCGCGCCGCATTCGCGTCGCTCGCGTTGGCTGGCGCGCTGGGGCTGGCCTCGACGGCCTCGGCACAGAACTACGGGGGGCCCCGCTACGGCTGCGCCTGCCTCAACAATGAAACGGGGACCAAGATCAACTTCCGTTACCAATTCGGCAGCCAGCCGATGAAGAGCGCGACAATGGGCGCGAACGCCCGGCAATGGATCTGCTACGACTACGGCAACGGCCCGCGCACCTCTCCGCCGTTGAACTTCCAGCTCGACGTCGACATGACGAAGGGCAGCGCCTGGACGACCTATGCGCTCACACGCATCCAGTCGACCGCCAAGAGCTGCGCCGCCATCGGCAAGGTCGGCCAGTACGGCGTGCGCTATCGCGCCAACACCAACCTGTCTCTTATACACATCTGACGCTGCCGACGATATGCAGTGTGT
>CAMFKC010000276.1 GCA_945956975.1 uncultured Methylocystaceae bacterium
GCGCGTGGCCGGCGCGAAGGGCCGGATGCCCACGCGCACCTACAAGGTCTCCGCCACCTGGCCCGGCGGCTTCCGGCTCGTCTCCTCCTCGGTCTTCGCCGGCTATGACGCGCCCGCCAAGGCGCGCCGTGTCGCGGAAGCCGTGCTCAACCGCGTCGGCAAGATGCTGAAGGAAGCGGGCCTGCCGCCCTTCGGCGACGTGTCCATCGACGTGATCGGCGACGAGGCGCTCTACGGCGGCAGCGCCGATCCGCGACGCTCGCCGCCGCGCGAAGTCGTGCTGCGCCTCGCCGTCCAGCATTCGCGGCCCGAAGCCTGCGAATTGCTGGCGAAGGAAAGCGTTGGCACCGCGCTCGCGACCTCCACCGGCCGCTGCGGCATTGACGCGGGACGCCCCTCGGCCTCGCCCATGGTTCGGCTCTTCTCCTTTCTGATCGACAAGGCCTTCGTGAAGATTGCCGTGAAGATCGACGGCGCCGACGTCGACTTCGCCCCCTTCCTCCCGCCGGCCGATCACAGGGACGTCGTCGTGCATCCCGTCGTCCCGGACGCTGCGCCGCCTGCCGGCCGCACCATCGAGGCGCCGCTGATCGCGCTCGCGGTCGCGCGTTCCGGCGACAAGGGCGACGGCTCCAACATCGGAATCATCGCGCGAAAGCCGGAATACTGGCCGGTCATCCGCGCGAGCCTGACAAGCGACGCCGTGAAGGCCTATTTCGCGCATTACGTGAAGGGCGAGGTCGAGCGTTTCGACCTGCCGGGCATGCATGCGCTGAATTTCCTCATGCACAATTCGCTCGGCGGCGGCGGCACGTCGTCGGTCCGGCTCGACACGCAGGCCAAGACCTTCGGGCAATTGCTTCTGTCGATCCCGGTCACGGTGCCGGAGGCGTGGAGCAACGAACTCAGCGCTCACTGAAGCGGCGCGGCCCCGGCCTGACGAGCTTCGCCAGGGGCCGAATCTTCTCCCTCTCCCGCAAAGCGGGGGAGGGGGCGCCGGTTGCAGCGCGCAAACAAGCCGTCATTACGAGGAGCGGAGCGACGCGGCGATCCATGTCCGCGACTTGATCAGCCTTCGGGGATGGATTGCTTCGTCGCTCCGCTCCTCGCAATGACGGTTACATGCCGCGCAGAAACTCCCCCGTCGCCGCATCCGCGGGAAAGAACGTTTCGATAGCGAGTTCCGACAGCGTCACATCGACGGGCGTGCCGAAGACAGTGATCGTGGAAATGAAAGACAGCGTCGCTTCGCCCGCGCGCAGGCGCAGCGGCACCACGATGGCCGGGTCGCCGCCCGCATCGTGCTCGTGCGGCGTGAGGTCGATCGTCTCGGGATAGACATAGCCAAGCAACTCACGCAGCAGCTCTTCGAGCCCCGCGTCGCCGCTAGCCGCGATCTGCTGCCGCACGCGCGCGAGCAGATGCGCGCGCCATTCTCCGAAATTGAGAATGCGCGGCGCCAGCGCCTGCGGATGCAGCGCGAGGCGCATGGCGTTGGGCGCAGCGAGCAACTCCGGCGCAATGCCGGTGAGAAGCGCGCCGGCGCCGGCGTTGAAGGCGACGATGTTCCAGCGCCGGTCGACGGCGAGCGCAGGGAAGGGCGCGCAGCCTTGCAGCACGGCGTCCACCGCCGCGCGCGCGGCGGACAATGCGGGATCGTCGAGCGGACGCTCGGCATAGAGCGGTGCGAAGCCCGCCGCGAGCAGGATTGCATTGCGCTCGCGTAAGGGGACGGCGAGCGTCTCGGCGAGATGCACGATCATGTCGCGCGAGGGCTGCGCGCGTCCGGTTTCGACGAAGCTCAGATGCCGCGCGGAAATGTCGGCTTCGAGCGCCAGCTCGAGCTGGCTCATGCGGCGGCGCTGCCGCCATTGGCGCAGATATTCGCCTGGAGGTCGGTGGTATCCCATGCGCGCAATCTAGCGCGTCGGCGCAGGCATCCAATTACCTCGCGCGTAATCGACGCCGCGCCGTTTCGCGCAGAGCCTCTCCCCATACCGCACGACAGCGGCAGACAAGGAGACGGCAATGACCGACACGAAAGCAATCGTCGATCGCTATCTGGAAATCTGGAACGAGGGCGACGCCGCGCGCCGCAAGGCGCTGATCGCCGCCGCCTGGACGGAGGATGCGACCTATGTCGATCCGGTGATGCGCGGCGCCGGCCACGAGGGTATCGACGCGATGATCGCGGGCGCGCAGGCGCAATTCCCCGGCTTCGAGTTCCGGCCGCTCGGCGCGCCGGACGCACACGGCGACCGCCTGCGCTTCCGCTGGACCCTCGGGCCGCGTGGCGCCGACACGATCATCGACGGCACGGACTTCGCCGTCATCGCCGCGGACGGGCGCATCGCCTCCGTCACTGGCTTCCTCGACCGCATCCCCCAGCAGTAAGCACACAGGAGAGAACCATGCGTTTCGTCGTTTCTTCGCCCTTGCTTCGCAACGTGCTGATCGTGGACGGCGCATTCAGCGCCGCGTCGGGCGTCACGCTCACGTTCGGCGCGACGTCGCTCGCCGCCGCCTTCGGCCTGCCGCAGGCGCTCGTGCTCGGCGTCGGGATCTTCTGCCTCGTTTACGCGATCGTCGTCGGCTCGCTCGGTCTCGCGCCCATGCTGCCCCGCGCCCTCGTCTGGCTTGTCGTCGGCGGGAACGCGTTATGGGCGGTCGAGAGCATCGTCCTGCTCGGCCAGACCTCGCCGACGACACTCGGCATTGCCGCCGTGGTTGCGCAGGCGACCGTCGTGGCGGCGCTGGCGGCCGGCCAGTGGATCGGGCTGCGCCAATCGGCGCCGGCGGCGAGGAGCGCCTAGGCAGGCGGCAGGAAGGTGACGGCTTCGAGCCTGTTCCCGTCGGGATCACTCACGAAGGCGGCATAGTAGATGTTCGGGCCGGCGCCGTAGGGCCGCCGGCCCGGCGCGCCATCGTCGGCGCCGCCGTGCGCCAGCGCAGCCGCGTGAAACGCTTGGATGGCTTCTGGCGATCTCGCCCGCAAGGCGACATGCGCGCCGAAGTCGACCGGCAGAGACGGCATGGCCTCGCGCAGATTGATCCAGATTTCCGAATGCGTTTTTCCGAAGCCGATCATGCGTTCGCGAACGACGAGCTTCGCGTAGCCGAGCGGCGCGAGAACGGCCTCGTAGAAGGCGGCGCTGCGCGGGAGATCGCGGACGGCGAGCGAGACATGGTCGATCGCCATCCCGGTCTACCTCCCGATCAGCGGCGCAAACACCGTAACCACCTGCTCGTAGACCTGCCGCTTGAAGGGAATGATCAGCTCCGGCAGCTTCGACACATCCTCCCACCGCCAGGCGTCGAATTCCGGCTTGTGGCCCGGGCCGGGATCGTGGATGTCGATCTCGCTCTCGTCGCCGGTGAAGCGCAGCGCGAACCAGCGCTGGGTCTGGCCGCGATAGCCGCCGCGCCACGCCTTCTTCGCGACATCGACCGGCAGGTCGTAGGAATACCAGTCCGGCGCCTCGGCGATGAGTTCGACCGAGCGGACGTTGGTCTCCTCGTGCAATTCGCGCAGCGCCGCCGCGTAGGGGTCTTCGCCGGGGTCGATCCCGCCCTGCGGCATCTGCCATTCGTGGCCGGGCGCGACGTGTTCGGGTTGGCGCTTGTTTCGCCGCCGGCCGATGAAGACGAGCCCCCGGGGGTTGACCAGCATGACGCCGACGCAGGGCCGGTAGGGCGGTCGCTTCGTCACGGCCGCCTGCTTTCCGCCTGCGGCCCCCCGCCGCGGACCAGCAGGGCGCTGGCCGGCGCGAGCGCCACGCCGCGCTTCTCCAGCGCACGCGCGAAGCGTCCGATCTGCTCGATGCTCTGCGGAATGGCGCTCGCGAAACCGATCGCGCTTCCCTTCTGCCGGGCGATCGTCTCGAGCCGTGTCAGCGCCGCCTCCATCGCCTCGCTGCGCTGGTCCGCGTCGAGCACGACGTCGGCGCGCGCCGTCACGGCGCCGACCTGCGCCCCGACCGCGCCGGCGAGCGATTGCGGCGCGGATCCATCGTCGACGAAGGCCACGCCGCGCCGCGCGAGCTCCCGCATCATGGGCGCCAATGCGCCTTCGTTGGAGAGGAATCGCGCGCCGAGGAAATTCACCACCCCGACGTAGCCGGTGAACCGGCTCATCAGCCAGGACAGGTCGCCTTCGAGGTCTTTTTCGCCACCGCGCACCGTCAAAGTGTGCGGCCCGGGATCGTTCTGCGGATAGTCGAACGGCTCCATCGGCGCCTGAAGGAAGATTTCATGGCCGCGCTCGCGCGCCCTGGCGGCGTCGTTCTGCACCTCGGCGCCGTAGGGCGCGAAGGCGAAGGACACTTCCGCCGGCAGCTTCTCCATCGCGGCTTCGGTCGTCGAGGTCGATAGGCCGAGCCCGCCGACGATCAGCGCGATGCGCGGCGCGTCCGCCTTCAGCTTCTGCGATGTGATGACCGGGCGGGCATAGATTTCGTAAGCCTTCGCGCCGTCGGCGCCGATGCGCGGCAGCGGGCCGTAGCGGCCCTTCTCGACGAGACGCCGGTCGGGCGCGGGCGCGAGGCTGACGCTGGCAGCCTGGTCGAGCTGGATGATGAGCGCGCCCGGGGCGTTGCCGCCGCCGG
>CAMFKC010000277.1 GCA_945956975.1 uncultured Methylocystaceae bacterium
GGTCACGCCAGCGTTGGCCAGAATCTTCGCGGACTCCGCGCCCTTCTCCATCGCCAGCGCAAGCAGAAGCCGCTCGACCGTGACGAAACTGTCGCCGGCCTTCTGCGCGATCTTCTCCGCATTGTCGAAGAGGCGCGCAGTCGTCGGCGCAAGATAGAGCTGGCCTGCGCCGGCGCCCTGCACCTTCGGGAGCTTCGAGAGAGCCAGCTCGACCTGCTGCAGCGCCTCGCGCGACCGGCCGCCGGCCTTGTCGATCAGGCCGGCCGAAAGTCCTTCGGGATCGTCGAGCAGCACTTTGAGCACATGCTCGGGCGTGAACTGCTGATGCCCTTCGCGGATCGCAAGCGACTGCGCCGACTGCACGAAACCGCGCGCGCGCTCGGTGTATTTGTCCATATTCATGCCGACCTCCTGGCCCGCGAACCCGGCCCCGTAGCAACCTGGTCGCGGCAATACTCGAACGATTCGGTCCCCGAGGGCGACCGTCGAACGAGATTTAGGAAGTCGTCACAGGTTCTTGAAGAGCCTGCGACGGGTCTGCGGCGCCGAAATCGGCGCCGCAATTCCGAACCGACGGCGACTTATTCCCCGTCCGTGCCCGCGCCTGTTTCGACGGGCGCTTCGCCCTCGGCGCCGACCAGTCCGGCCGGGCGGCCGCGACGGCGACGGCGCGGCCGCAGGTGATAACCCCCGGCATCCGTCTGCTCCTCGCCTTGGGCGAGCGTGGGCAGATCGGGCTGCGGCGCATCGGCCGGCAGGGGGCGCGGCGGCGCGGTGATGAAGGCCGGCAGCCCGACAGGCGTCTCCGCCTGCACGGGCGCGCGGCCATCGTCCTGCGGCCGCACCTCCGGCTGGCCGTCGGCCGCCATCGGGGGCCGGGGCTCGCGGAAGCGTCGGTTGTCGCGGTTGTTGAAGCCTTGGCCCTGCTGGTTGCGGTCGTTGTAGGGGCGCTCGTGGCGCGGCGGGCGATCCGGTCGGTCTGGCCGATCCTGGCGGCCTTCCTGCCGGTCCTGCTGGGGCTGGCCGCCGCCATTGTAGGGCTGGCGTTCCTGATAGCCGGGCGGCGGCGTGAACTGCGGCTGCTGGAACTGCGGCTGCGGCAGGCGCTCGGCCACCGAGGCGAAGCGATCGTTGATCGGGTCCTCGTCGTCGTCCTCGAATTCCGCTTCGGGCGCCGGCCGCGGCGGCTGGCCGGGCTGAGGCGGCAGAAGCGCCTGCTGGGCGGCCATGGCGGCGGCGATCAGCCGGTAATAATGCTCGGCGTGCTGCAGGTAGCTTTCCGCCATCACGGGATCGCCGCTCGACTGCGCGTCGCGCGCGAGCTGCAGGTACTTTTCCGCGATGTGCTGCGCGGTGCCGCGCACCTTCACGTCCGGGCCGTTCGACTCGTAGGCCCGCGTCAGCGGGTTGGGGCCTTTACGGTTGTTGTTGCGCCCGCGCATTCTCTTGTTCTGACCAGGTCTCATGACGATCCTTGACTTGAACTAACCGCGAGCCTGACCGGCGCGGGTGAAATTCCGACGACATTCCGCCGCCACAGCGCGGACAGAGCTAGACCGGTCGGATCGGGTGCTGAGGGCCGCTCGTCTCTGGAGCGGCGGACATGTCTTCAAACGACGTATTCCCGGGCTTTCTGAATCCGCACTTACGGAACGGCGCTTATCGAGCTTGTTTGCGTTTCCGCCGGCGCTCCGCACAGCGCCTGAACCCAGCACGAGCCTCCAGCCTGAACCGGCGAAACTGCAGCGCGGGGGAATGGCAAAAACGTCTTGCCCGAACTTCTGACCTACTCGGCCAGAATCTCTGGAAAACCTTATTAGTCGGTTTCAGCCGGTTCGCCAAGGCCTGTCGCGCCCGAAAGCGTACCGAACTGATTTGTCGAGGATTTGATCACTCGACCCTGAAAGCGGCGGCGCGATCGCGTCTTCCCAGATCTTGTTCTGAGTCGACTTTTTGCAAGCCTCGGTCCCGTGCGAGCCGCGCGACATCCGCGGCCTGGCCTAAGCCGAATTCCACTGCGATAGCGCCGCCGGGAGCCAGAACACGGCGGGCGCCAACAAAAATTTCACGGTAGGCGTCGAGCCCATCCTCACCGCCGTCGAGCGCCAGTCGAGGATCATGGTCCCGCACCTCGCGGTCCAGCGCGTCGATCTCGCCCGCGGGAATGTAGGGGGGGTTGGAGACGATCAGGTCGAACGCGCCTTCGACCTGATCGAACCAGTGGCCTCTAACGACGGACGCCCGCCCGTCCAGGCCGCAAAGCGCCAGGTTGGCAATCGCGGCGGCGCAGGCTCCTTCCGACACGTCGACGCCGACGCCTGATGCAGCCGGGAATTCCGAGAGCAGAGCGCAGAGGAGGGCGCCAGAGCCGCAGCCGAGATCGAGGATCCGGCGCGGCGTTTGCCCCGCCTGCAAAGCGACACGCAAGGCGAGCCGCACCAGAGCCTCGGTATCGCCGCGCGGGTCAAGCACGCCTGGCCTTACTTCGAGATCGAGCGTCCAGAATGCGCGGCGCCCGAGAATCCGGCTTGCCGGTTCGCCGCCGACGCGCCGATCCAGAAATTCGAGAAACCGGCGCGCCTCGTCGCCCGACACCGGCAAATCCCCACCGATGACCATGGCGAGCCGGTCGACGCCGCACGCGCCCTGCAGCAGCAGGCGGGCGTCCTCATCGGCGGCCTCGACCCCGGCCGCGCGAAGCCGCGAGCGGCCCGACGCGAGCGCTTCGTCACGCGACCCGCCCTGCAGCGTCGCGAGCGCGCTATCCCGCGGCATCGGCGGACAACGCGCGCGCCAGCCATTTGGACAGGCGGCGCGAAAAATCCGGCCCGTTCTGCGGCGGCTCGCCTTCGGCGAGCTGCGCGAGGTCGAGCAGCAGGCCGCTCGCTTCGTCGAACTCTGCGCGCTTCTCGGGACTGACCAGGCCGATCAACCCTTTCACGAGCGGGTGCCCGATATTAACCTCCAGCACCGGCTGCATCGAAGCGTCGAGCCGGCCGGCATTGGCCAGAATTTTCGCGAGCGTACGATCGGGCGCCATTTCGCTCGCCACGAGGCACGCCGGACTGTCGGCCAAACGGTCGGACGCCCGTACGTCTGACACGCGCTCGCCCAGCGCCTCCTTCATCTTGGCAAGCGCCGTTGCAGCCGCTGCATCCACCTCGGGCTTGCTCGTCTCCGCAGCGCCATCCGCAAGCGGAATCTGCGAGATATCGGCGTTTCCCTGCGTAATCGAACGGAATGGCTTGCCCTCGAAACCGACCGCGTTGGAGACCCAGAAGGAATCGACGGGATCCGACAGCAGCAGAACCTCCACGCCGCGCGCGCGAAATCCTTCCAGGTGCGGGCTCGCCGCCAGGGCTGCGGCGTCGGAACCGGTCTGGTAGTAGATCGCCGTCTGGTTCGGCCGGATGTCGGCGATGTATTGCGCAAGCGTCCTGTCGCCGGCCCCGTGACTGGACGTTGTGAAGCGCGCCATGGCGAACAGCGCGTCGCGACGCTCCGGGTCCTCGTAGAGGCCTTCTTTCAGCACCGCGCCGAAATTTGCCCATACGGATGCGAACTTCTCGGCGTCGTTTTCGGCGAGCTTGCCCAGTTCCTGGAGGACGCGCCCCACCACGGCCTTGCGGATGGCGCTGAGGATTGGGCTCTTCTGGACGATCTCCCGCGACACATTGAGCGGCACATCGGCGGAATCGACGACGAGTGTCACGAAGCGCAGCCACGGCGGCAGAAGGTCCGCGTCGGTCGAGACGAGCACGCGCCGCACATAGAGGCGGGACCGGCCTTTCCGGTCGGGATTGAAGAGATCGAACGGTCGCGAGCCGGGAATGAACGCCAGCGCGTCGAACTCGTACCGGCCTTCGGCGCGCCAGTGGATCGTCAACGCGGGTTCGTCGAATTGGCCAGAAATCGTCTGGTAAAACTCGGCGTATTGCTCGGATGAAATATTTGCGCGCGGCCGCGCCCAAAGTGCAGAACCCTCGCTCGCCGTTTGCTCTTCGCCGCCGGTTTCGCGAACCGAGATCGGTACAGGTATCCCCGCCGAATGTTGGCCGACGATCCGCTGGACCGTGGCCGCATCGAGATAGGCGTCCGCATCGTCCTTGATGTGCAGGACGACCCGCGTGCCAATATCGGGACAAGATTCGGAGGATTCGATCTCGTAGGAGCTCTTGCCGTCGGACGACCATTTCCAGCCGTCCGACTGGCCCGCGCGGCGCGAATACACATCGACACGATCCGCGACAATGAACGACGAATAGAAGCCGATGCCAAAGCGGCCGATCAGCGTGTCCGTGGGCCCCTTGTCGCCTGCCCCCTCGAGCTTCTCCATGAACGCCCGCGTGCCGGAATTGGCAATCACGCCGAGCGCCTGTTCGAGATCTTCGCGGCTCATGCCGACGCCATTGTCCATGACCGTCAGCGTACGGGCGGTCTTGTCGGTCTCGATGACGATCCTGAAGGGCGCAACCGATCCTTCGACTTGACCGGTCGCCGTCTCGAATCGCAGTTTTTCACAGGCGTCGGCAGCGTTGGAGATCAGTTCGCGCAGGAAGATGTCGCGATCGGAATAGATG
>CAMFKC010000278.1 GCA_945956975.1 uncultured Methylocystaceae bacterium
CCACGAGTCCTCGATTGCTGTCGGCGCGAGCTCTCTCGCACGGCGCGATGGAGGTTTGGAGCTTGCCTTCGACGAAATCTGTGCGCCAATTCCCCGCCGTGTGCGCGGCCGCGCGCGGATCGATCTGCCCCGCCTCCATGAAGTCGAATATGCGCTCGATCATCAAGGCGCGCATTTCTGGCGTCCGCTCGCCCCGCGCGCACGGATCGCGGTGGAACTCGACGCGCCCAAACTGTCATGGTCCGGCGAATGTTATGTCGATTCCAACTACGGCGCGCGTCCGCTGGAGACGGATTTTGCCAGCTGGAACTGGTCGCGGGCGCATTTGCAATCGGGCGCAGCCATCGTCTACGAGGCGCTGCGCCGCGACGGCGAAACGACGCTGATCGCTTTGAAATATTGCGACGACGACGAACCCGTCCCGTTCAAGCCGCCATCCCTCGTCGCTTTGCCGCCGACGCTGTGGCGCCTGCGGGGCGCGACGCGCGCCGACAGCGGCTGCACACCGCGGCTCGTACGCAGGCTGGAGGACGCGCCTTTCTATTCGCGTTCGGTGCTCGGACTGGCATTGCTCGGCGAAGATGTGACAGCCGTGCACGAAAGCCTGTCGCTCGACAGGTTCTGCGCGCCGACGACGCAATTCATGCTGCCCTTCCGCATGCCGCGTCGCGGATAAGCGTCACGCACCGTCGGGATTTTTTTCCTCACGCGCCTTTGTGCGCTCGGCCTCTTCGCGATCCCTGCGGATCGACCTGCGCACGCGGACGAGTTCCCAGATCAGGAAGCCAACGAGTGCGACCTCGAGCAGCATCCACCAAAGGCCGGACATGTCCGCCATCGGCGGGCTAGCCGTAAGCGGCGGCGCGCCGGCCCTGGCGTCGGCTGCGCGGTCGGTTGAGCATGTGCGCGGCCCAGACGAGCCGATCGTCGAGCCGCCATTCCGCAGGTCCGACCGGATTCGTCTCGAGACGGGTCGCGGCATCGACCAGGAATTCCGCGCCTTTCAGAACGGGCGGACGCAGGGCCTGCTGAGTCGACGTGAAGACGCCCGCTGCGAGTGACAGCTTGCGTGCAGACGGCACAAAGGCGCGTTGCGAAACCGAATTGCAGCCATTGGCTTCCACAACCCGGCCGATCTCTGCGTAGAGGCGGCGCGCCGCGCGTATCGCGGGACGGCAGCCCGCAGGCAGCGCCTCAATTCCGATGTCGGCGCTCGCGTAGAACTCCTCTGCGCGATCGAGGAGCCGCTGCACGATCGCGGAGAGCGCGGGCGAGCGCGCTGGCGCCGCGAGAAACGCTGTCGCATCGACGCCGTGTTCTGCAAGCCAGTCGAGCGGCAGATAGATCCGGCCCATCCGCGCGTCCTCGCCGACATCGCGTGCAATATTGGTGAGTTGCATGGCCACGCCTAGATCGCAGGCCCGCGCCAGCGTTGCGGCGTCCGTCACGCCCATCAGCAGCGCCATCATGGCGCCGACCGTGCCAGCCACGCGCGCAGCATAGGCCTCTACATCGCCGACGCCAGCATAGCGCCGACCCTCGACGTCCCACAGGAAGCCTTCGATCAATGCAAGCGGGATGCTTTTCGGAATGGCAAATTGCGCCACAGCGTCTGCGAATGCGCGGTCTGCCGGACCGTCGGCCGGGCGCCTGTCATAGAGCGCGTCCAGTCGCGCTGTCAGGGCGGCAATAGCTCCGCGATTGTCGGCAATGTCGACAGCGTCGTCGGCCTGCCGGCAGAAAGCATAAAGCGCGATCGCGGGATCGCGCACCCGCCATGGCAGAAAATACGACGCCATCAGAAATGTCTTGGACCCGCCCGCCAGCATCGCGCGGCACGCTGCATGGTCGGCGGCCGAGGCGAGGCAGCGTTCAGGCGACAGAGGCGGCATGCGGCACGATCCGGTCGAGAATGCGGGCGGATGACAGCACGCCGGGCAGACCGGCGCCGGGATGCGTTCCTGCGCCGACGAGGTAGAGGCCTTCGATGTCGTCGCTCCGATTGTGCGGCCGAAACCAGGCGCTCTGCGTCAGAATGGGCTCCATGCCGAAAGCGGCGCCCTGCCACGAAAGCAGACGGTCGCGGAAATCGAGCGGCGTCGTCATGCGCGAGACCACGACATGCTTGCCCAAACCCGGCAGCACCGTGGAGTCGAGATAGGCCTCGATCCGCTTGCGATATTTTTCCGCCTCCTGCGACCAGTCGACATCGGCGAGCAGATTGGGCACGGGCGAGAGAACATAGAACGCATCGCATCCCTCCGGCGCGACGGACGGATCGCTCGCGCTCGGGCGATGCAGATAGAGGCTGAAATCATCGGCCAGCCTGTGGTCGACGAAGATGTCTTTCAGCAGTCCGCGATAGCGCGGTCCAAACAGGATCGAATGATGCGGCACGTCGTCGTATCGGCGATTGACGCCGAAATACCAGACGAACAGGCTCATCGAGTACCGCGCGCGCGTCAGCCGCGCATCGCGGAACGTCTTGCGGCATTCGGGCGGCAGCATCTTCAGATAGGTCCACGCAGAGCAGGCGTTGGAGACGACGATGTCGGCCGCGACGATTTCGCCGTCCGCGAGCCTGACGCCACGCGCGCGCCCATTCTCGACGCAGATTTCCGCGACCTCCGAATTGCAGCGCACGACGCCGCCCTGTCCGCGGATGAGGTTGACCAGTCCCGACACAAGCTTGCCCGTGCCGCCGATCGCAGAATGTACACCCCACTCGCGCTCGAGGAAGGCGATCAGCACGTAAATCGACGTGGCGGCGAAGGGATTGGCGCCGATCAGCAGCGGATGAAAGCTGAAGATCGTGCGCAGCCGCTCATCCTTCATGTAGCGCGCAACGAAATTGTAGACGCTGCGAAGGCCGCCAAGCCGCAGGATGTCTGGTGCGGCGCGGGCCATGTCGAGCACGCTGGAAAACGGCTTGTCGCCGAGTTGTTCGAAGCCGATGCGGTAAATCTCTTCGCTCGCCTTCAGAATACCATCGTAGCCTTCGACGTCGCCGGGCGAGAAGCGCGCGATCTCGGCCCGCATCGCCGCCGCATCGCCCGAATAGTCGAAGGTCGCGCCATCGTCGAAACGCAGGCGGTAGAACGGGTCCATCGCGCGCAGCTCGACATCGTCGGCAAGCTTGCGCCCGCACATCGCCCACAATTCCTCGAACAGGAACGGCGCAGTAACGATGGTGGGCCCGGCGTCGAACGTGAAGCCGTCGATCTTGTGCGTATAGGCCCGCCCGCCCGGCGCATCGAGCCGCTCGAGCACTGTGACGCGATAGCCGCGCGCGCCGAGTCGAACCGCGGCCGCGAGCCCGCCGAAGCCGCTGCCGATGACGACCGCATGCGGCTGGTGGGAAGCCCGCTTGTCATCAAAGTCTGACGGTGACGGCGTCAACATCGCTTGACTATAGCAGACCGCCGCGCGCGCGCCAGTGTCTTGCGTCAGTGCTCAGGATGGGCTTCGACCATCGCGAGGATCAGCTCGACGAATTTCGCCGGATCTTCCTCGTGTGCGAGATGACCGAGCTTCGGCAGACGCATGACCTGCGCAGCCTCGACTGCGCCGCCGATCTCGGCTGCCTGCGCCGGGGCCACCGCCTTGTCCGCGGCGCCGGCCACGAGCGTCAGGGGCATTTGAAGGCGCGCCATGTCGCCGGCCAACGTCGTCAGGTCCCAGTTCGCCATCATCCGCAACGCACCGGACACGTGGCGCGGATCGGCGAAGAGCCGCCGGTAGAGTGCGAGTCCACGGTGATCGAGCCGCGAACCCGTATCGCGGATCAGCCGCGCAACCGAGTCGGGGCTGGATGCGCTCCAGGCGAACAGTCGCGGCACGAGCGGATTGAGCGACAGCATCTTGGCGAGCGGCGAGAAGATTTGCCCGGCCATGCCGCCGAACGGCTTGAACGCGCCGTTGATCGCCATCATCGCGCGCGGCTGGATCAAGCCGTCGAGACACATGCGCACGAGAATGGCCGCCCCCGCGGAATGGCCGACCGCGTAGGCGGGCTCGATATCGAGGACGTGCAGCAGCTTCGACAGCGCCGCGGCCATGCCGTTGAGCGTTGCTTGCGACGCCGGCGTCGCATCGGTGAAGCCATGGCCGGGCAGATCGGGCGCGACCACACGGAAATGTTGCGCCAGACGCGGCAGGAGATCTCGCCAGGAATGCGTTGCGCCGCCCGCCCCATGGACCAGGAGTAGATCCGGCCCCTGCCCCGCGATCTGCACATGCCAGTCGAGCCCGGCTGCATGCACAAAGCGGCTGCAGTCGCTGTTGGGCCAGTCGCCGAGTTCGTGTCTACGGCTCGTCTCGTGCGCAGCAGTGAGACGACCAGTCTCCCCGCTGGCCGGCCGCGCCTTCAGCCGTGTCATGACGCGCGCGCCCGCGCCGGTTGCGCCTGCCGCGCCACGGCGCGCACGGCGCCAGACATTTGCGCGGCGTCTGCGTGCGGCAACGGCAGATAGACCGCCTGCATATCGTCGGCCAGCGTCCGCGCGCCCGGCTGCGGCTGCGGCGACGTGTCGATCAATGCGCAGGAGAAGCCTTGCGCGCGCAGGAGTTTTGCC